>JBBRZF010000195.1:0-6146 GCA_038236965.1 Terriglobales bacterium
ACGAGGAAGATGTCCCACTGCTCGTCGCCATCGTAATCACTTTGATAGGAAATCCATTTGCCGTCGGGCGACCACGCGGGCGACTTCTGTCGCTGATCGCTGATGGTGAGTTGAGTGGGCCAGCCTCCGCCGGAGGCCACGGTCCAGAGATTATTGCGTCCGCTGATGTTGGAGATGAAGGCGACCTGCGCGGCGTCAGGCGACCAACTGGTGCCGCCGACGGTGCGGGTCATGTAGAGTTTCTCGATGGTGAACTGCTGCAGGCCTTCGACGTTGCGGCTCTTGAGTTGCTTGGGGTCGGTGACGGCCGCGGGGGCCGAGAGAGTCTGGGCGGAGAGCGTGCTCATAAGAATGAAAATAGCAGATGCGAGCGTTAGAGTGCGCATGGGGGAGATTGTACGGGAAGAGAATTGGTAATTGGTAATTTCGGTAATTGGGTGAATCACCGAGGAACGGCAAAAGTAGGAGCAACTGCAACACAAAGGGTCCCTTCCGCTTCGCTTCGCTGCGGCAGGGATGACGTCCAAATCTTAGAGACAAAGCAAGGGCAACCTGCTTCGCTAATCACTGGATGATGTTCTCACGCCTTTGCTCCCGGGTGTACATCCACCGTGCTCCAAGTTTTGTCGGCGGCGTGGCAAATGGTTTCCAGTGTGCACTCGGCGCACTTGGGGGAGCGCGCTACGCAGAGGGCGCGTCCGTGGTGGATGATCTGGTGGGAGAAGTCGATCCACTTCGGTTGCGGGATGACCTGCATCAGGTCTTGCTCGATTTTTTCGGGGGCGTCCTGAGTAGTGAGTTCGAGGCGGCGCGAGATGCGGTGGACGTGGGTGTCCACGACGATGCCGACGCCTTTGCCGAACCATGAGCCTAGGACGACGTTGGCGGTTTTGCGGGCGACGCCGGGAATCGTCAGCAGGGAATCCATGTCGTCTGGAACCTTGCCGCCGTAGTCGGAGATGACTTTGCGTGCGGCTCCGACGACGGATTTCGCCTTGTTGCGGAAGAATCCGGTGGACTTGATGTCGGGCTCAATCGTCTCGGGTTCGACGACAGCCATGGCGGCGGGCGTGGGATATTTCGCGAAGAGAGCGGGCGTGGTCATGTTGACGCGAACGTCCGTACACTGCGCGGAGAGAATGGTGGCGACGAGGAGTTCCCAGGCGTTGCGATGATGTAGCGCGCACTTCACGTTGGGATAAGTGGCGTCGAGCCGCTTGAGTATTTCGGAGATACGCTCGGGCGCGATGGGATTGTAGTTGGATGATTTTGTTTTCGGCTTTGTCGCGGGCGCGGATTTTGCAGCGGTCTTCGTTGCTGGCGCAACGGCCTTCGCAACTGTGGCGATGAGTTTCTTCGCGCCGGTCTTGAGACTTGGCTTTTTAGGCGCGGATTGAGCGGCGCGTGCGGGCGTGGCGGGCTTGACCGTCCTGGCTCCGCCTCGGATGTTTTTTGCGGCAATCTGTTTGCCGGACTTCGACGGTTGACGCGTGTTCATTGATTTCGCCATTAGCCCATCTTCTCCAGAACGCGCGGCAAGGAATCTTGTAGACAGGTGAATATCGGCGTGTCCTGCTGAACAAAACTTCCGGCATCCACTTCGCGAAGGCTCATGAAGCGTTCCATACATTCTTCGGGATGATCGGTTTCATTGGCGATGATGTAGTCGTGGTCGCCGAGTCCGAAGGAATAGATGACGTTGATCTGCGAGCGCGAGAATTCTCCGTGAATCTTGATGATTTCGTGGACCATGCGCTGACGCTCTTCAAAGGGAAGCTGATACCACTGTCGCGTGCGCGACATGGGATTGACGAAGAGATACTTGTGCGCGCCGGCCTTGACCACGCCTTTGATGAGATGGGAGGAACGATCGCCACTGCCCATCTCGTATTGCGATCGGCGCGTCATTCCCATGTATAGGTGCGAGAGGGTGAGGTAGGCGCCGAGGCGCGTACGTGCCAGCGCGGCAGCCATCTCCTGCAGACACTCGAGCGAGTAGCAGATTCGCCAGAGCATGAAGTCGCAATCGGCGCGCATGCCGACCGTGGAGTAACTGAGGACCCTCATGGTGTCCGGCTGAGACCAGTGGTGGACGGTTTCCGTAAATTCGCTACGATGTTCCTCGCGCTCGGCGGCGGAAAGGCGGCGCCATTCGGGAGCTACTTTGTAGAAACCAAAGCTGACAAACTGCCTGCGACCTTCGGGTTGAGCTGTCATGGTTGTAGTCGTACCCTGAAGTGGAGTGGCGGCCTTGGCCGTCCTTATATTGCAGAATCTTAACACTGGAGGTCGGCTGCTGAACTACTAAGCTACTAAGCTGCTGAGCGAGTGCATGCAGCGGCAAAGTCAAAGCGCAAGCCTTGGATGCGCAGCGGGAACGCCTTGACTCGCAAAAGAGGCGGGCCAGAGTAGGGCGTGCAGGGCAACAGTTACAATGGCTTATCGCCTTGTTGGTGGAGTGAATCGTATGTCGTCGAAAGAGATGGGTTTTTCCCCAATACAGCACGGACTACCCGCGTTGCCGCTAACGATGGAGGGCTCCTGCGTCCTGCATCAGATGATGCGTGTGCGCTGGTCTGCCTGGCAGAAATTGACGTCGGCAGAGCGCGAGCGTCTTTTGCGCGAGGCGACAGAGATGCTGGCTCCTGCGGAAGCGGAAGGCGCGTCGGCGATGTTTTCCGTGCTGGGACACAAGGGCGACCTGATGTTCGTCCACTTCCGCAAGTCGTTCGAGGAACTGAATGCGACAGAGGTTAAGCTGGCGAAGCTCGGCATCAGTGAATTCCTGGAGCCGACGACGTCCTATGTATCGATGGTCGAACTCGGGCTGTATGACTCGACGGTAAAACTCTATAAATCGCTTACGGAGCGCGGCGTTGTGCCGAACTCCGAGGCGTGGAATAAAGAGATTGAGGAAACGTTGCTGCGTCAGTCGCAGGCGATGGCCGTGCGGTTGTTCCCGAAGATTCCGGAGATGAAGTTTTGCTGCTTCTATCCCATGGACAGGCGTCGCGGCGAAGACAAGAACTGGTACACCCTGCCAATCGAAGAGCGCCAGAGACAGATGGACCTGCATGGTGCAATCGGCCGTCGTTATGCGGGCAAGGTACAGCAGGTTATCTCCGGCTCCATCGGTTTCGACGATTGGGAGTGGGGCGTGGACCTGTTCGGCAACGAGCCGGCGGTATTCAAAAAATTGATCTACGAAATGCGCTTCGACGAAGTGAGCGGAGTCTATTCGAACTTTGGGACTTTCTACATCGGCGTGAGGGTGAAGGTCGCGGAGTTGGAAAGTCTGTTGGGATGAAGGGGATTGGTAATTGAGCAATTTGTAATTTGGTAATTAAAGGTCAACCCGGAAGCGGGTTTTCAATTACCCAATTACCGATTACCCAATTACACTTGCATTCTATGGCCGTGAAGAATCTGCAACTAGGACAGGTCTGGCGGCACGATGAGACCGGGCAAAACTATCTTGTGACCAAGCTGTACAACGAGGTTTTCGCGCAATATGCGATTCTGCGCATTGCCGACTCTACGGCTGCGCAGACGGATACGACGCGCGTAAAGGTCATTAAGAATGCTGAAGGCGCCACGCTGCCCGGCTACACATTTACTCAAGAGTTGGAAAGTTTCTGAGCAAGATCCCTCAGCGGCTAAAGCCGCTATTGGCGGGTCGGAATGGCACGGCTGAAGCCGTGCCCCTTCAAAGCTAGAAGTACCCAGGAAAAATAGATATTCATGATCTCAAAACTGATTGAAACGCTAGGTGTGTTCGTTATCTGGGGCATCTCGTCGACGGGACACCTCGGTGTGCTGTTGATGATGGCCATTGAGTCCGCATGTATTCCGCTGCCGTCGGAAATCATCATGCCGTTTTCCGGCTACCTGGTCTACACAGGACGCTTCTCGTCCTTGTGGATGGTGGCCACGCTGGGCGCGATCGGATGCAACGTCGGATCGGTGATTGCTTACGAGATCGGCTACTACGGTGGGCGTCCGCTGGTGGAGCGCTGGGGACAATACATCCTGCTGAACGAGCGCGACCTGGATATGTCCGACCGGTTCTTCAAGAAGTATGGCGACATCACGGTGTTTGTTTCGCGCCTGCTTCCGGTTGTGCGCACGTTCATCGCGCTGCCTGCGGGCATCGCGCGTATGCCGCGTTTGCGCTTCCACGTTTACACTTTCCTGGGTTCGTGGCCGTGGTGTTTCCTGCTGGCCTATGTGGGATTCAAACTGGGCGAGCAGTGGAACAAGAACGCGCTGCTGAAGACATGGTTCCATCGCTTCGACGTCGTCATCCTGCTGGTGCTGGTGACGGGCGTGGCGTGGTTCGTGTGGTCGCACTGGCAGCACCGTGTGAAGGTTGCAGCGAGTGGCGAGTAGTGAGTAGCGGGTCGTGAGTAGTGAGTGAAGATCGAAAGTAAAAAGTTCAGCCGTCCGCTTTGGGCGGCATTTTTATTGGTCGAAAATGATTGCGCTCAAGCGGCTTTCAGCACGTAGTTGTTGCGACATTCCAGCGAGCAGAAGTGGATAGCGCCAACTTCCAGTATCCGTCGATTGTCCCAGTGCTCGAGGAAGCGCACCGAGCGTTGCAATGCGTTGACCGATTCAATCTGCAGGTCGTATCCCATGATCCATTCGAATCCGGAAGGCATGGGGTCGGGCATGGTGTCGCCGCAAGTGTCACAAATGATTTGAACCATCGTTCAATCTCCCTTTGGATTTGATTCAGAAGAGGCGGAAATGGTGGTATGGAGTGCCACAGATTTCGTCGACGCGGGGCGTTTTCTCAGTCGTGTTCCGCTGTAAACGGGTGGTGGTATCCTCGCTCAACTCTTTACCTGGAGGGACAGCTTGCAGAAGATCGCGGTGATCACGGGCGCATCGAGCGGTATCGGGCTGCTTGCGGCAGTGGAATTGGCAGGCCGGAAGTTTCACGTCGTGGCCACCATGCGGGACGTTTCGCGGCGCGCGCGATTGGATGAAGAGGCGGCGCGGAACGGCGTGAGCGCGCAGATCGAAGTTCGTCCGCTGGACATCACGAACTTTGCCAGCGTCGCCAGCGTGGTAAATTCCATCGTGGCGGAGCATTCGCGCATCGATCTGCTGCTGAACAACGCCGGATTTGCCATGGCCGGCTTCGCGGAAGACATTCCCATGGAAAGCCTGCGAGAGCAGTTGGACACGAATTTCTTTGGCCACGTGAACATGACCAAGGCAGTGCTGCCAACGATGCGCAAGCAGCGCTCCGGACAAGTCATTATGGTGACGTCGGTGGCCGGGCGGGTTGGTCAAGCGAGCCTGAGCAGTTATTCGGCTTCGAAGTTCGCGCTGGAGGGCTGGAGCGAGTCGTTGCGCATAGAGATGAAGCCGCTCGGCATTAACGTCGTGCTGGTGGAGCCGGGCGCATTTGCAACCGATATCTGGGACCGCAACGCGAAGATCCCGGAGATGGCTTTGTCCGACAAGTCACCAAACAAGGAGCGCGCGCGCCGCTTCGCCGAATTTGTGAAAACGGAAGTTGTGAAACGAGACCCACGAGAAGTAGCGCGCCTGATAGGCAGCATTGCTATGACCGAGGAGCCCAGGCTGCGCTACATGATCGGCAGCGACGCCTTCGCGCAATTGATCGCACGCGCCATCCTGCCCTGGAAAATGTACGAAAAGCTGGTCGCCAGAAAATTGCGAATCGACTGATCTGAGATTAGACCGGCCAACAAATCGTTGCTCTCGCCCGCAAGTTACATGGTGCATTTCGTGGTGCGGGACAACCAGGCTGGGCGCACCGGAAGCGTGATTGCACCCTTTGCGGTGAACGGAAGGAGGGAAGTACTTTGCATTTAGATTTGCAAAAGCTACTTCGGTGCGCGACACTAACTAGTTTTGATAATCCTGAAGGAAGTGACTGACTACTGATGGCGAATAAGTCTCAATCGGAATTATTGGAGCCCAAGGGTAAACTCGGAATTCTCATCCCGGGTATGGGCGCTGTGGCAACCACATTTGTTGCCGGGGTGGAAGCGGTACGCCGCGGGCTTGCGAAGCCGATCGGCTCATTGACGCAGATGGGTACCATCCGCCTGGGGAAACGCACCGACGGACGCTCGCCCAAGATCAAGGAATTCGTTCCCCTGGCCAAG
>JBBRZF010000196.1:0-6112 GCA_038236965.1 Terriglobales bacterium
GCCCATCGCGGCTGTTCGCACTATGGCCGAGCAGACCAACCGCATTACCGCTCGCGAACAAATATTGGCCAAGCTGGCGGGACTCTTCGGCGGACTCGCGCTGGTGTTGGCCGCAATAGGTATCTACGGATTGATGTCGTACCTCGTCGTCAGCCGCACCAAGGAGATCGGTATACGCATGGCCTTGGGCGCAAAGCGCAGTCAGATACTGGGCTCGGTGCTGCGCCATAGTGTGACCCTTGCCGCACTCGGAGTGCTGGCCGGTGTCCCGCCGGCATTCGCCACATCGCGCGTAATGAAGTCCGTACTCTTTGAGGTTGGGACCGTTGATTTCGCTTCGCTTCTCATCTCCGTATCCGTTCTCTGTGCAGTGGCCGTCTTCGCCGCGCTGGTGCCTGCCCGCTCAGCGACGCGCGTCGATCCCATGATCGCGCTGAGATACGAGTAGCTCTGCTCGCACTGACTAGAGCTGCGCGTAAATGCCCTCGCCAAAAACGAGAGCATTTTCTTTTCTGCGGATTCAGCGCTAAACTTCGCAACGAAGATTCACCGTATAGTTCCTTCCAACTCCGGAGTGGCAAGAATGATCTTTGAACAGTTCTACCTGGGCTGCCTCGCCCACGCTTCCTACCTGATCGGCTCCGAGGGTGAAGCCGTCATCGTCGATCCGCAGCGCGACGTGGACATCTATATCGATGCTGCTCGCGAGCACGGACTGCGCATCACTCACATCCTAGAAACTCATCTCCACGCCGATTTTGTCTCCGGACACATGGAACTGGCAAAACGCACGGGCGCGGACATCTACCTCGGCGCCGGTTCGGGCGCAAAGTTTCCACACGTCGAGGCCAACGAAGGCGACCAGATTTCAGCAGGGAAGTGCCGCCTCAAAATTCTTTCCACGCCGGGACACACCGGCGAGAGCATCTGCGTGGTCGTGACCGATACCGAACGCAGTGAACAGCCTTACGCGGTGCTGACCGGCGACACCATGTTCATCGGTGAAGTGGGTCGCCCCGACCTTTCGGAAACTCATACGCCCGCAGAACTCGCGGCCTTGCTCTATGACAGTCTCTACGACAAGCTGCTCAAATTGCCGGACGACGTTCTGGTTTATCCGGCGCATGGTGCCGGCTCCATGTGCGGACGCAACATCAGCTCCGAGCGTTTTTCCACCATGGGAAAGCAGCGCAAGGAGAACTACGCGTTGCAGGCGAAATCGTGCGAAGAATTCGTTGCCATGGTCACGGCCGAGCTTCCCGCACGCCCGGCATACTTTTTGCGCGACGTAGAGATGAATCGCTCGGGCGCAGCGACTCTCTCGGAGCTGCAACCCATCCCCGCGCTGAGTTCCGATGAGGTTGCCGCTCTACAATCCGCTGGCGCGTTAGTGCTGGATACGCGTTCTGCGGGCGAGTTCGGAGCCAGCCATGTTCCCTCCGCTTTAAACATCGGCTTGGGAGGCCAGTTTGCATCGTGGGCCGGAAGCATCATCGGCCTCGACAAGGACATCATTCTGGTCTGCGCGGATGACGAGAATGCCAGCGAAGCCCGCATGAGGCTGGCTCGCGTCGGCATCGAGCGCACCGTCGGATTCCTGCAAGGCGGAATGGAGGCGTGGAGCGCAGCCGGAAAGAAAGTCGGGCGGACTCCGCAACTTACTCCGGTCGAACTGAGCAAGGAGATGCAGCGCGGTGGAGCGCTCATCATCCTCGATGTACGTAATCCCGGCGAATGGCGCGATGGACACATCGATGGCGCTCAGCATCATGCCTTGAATAGCCTTGAACATTCGTTGACCGAACTTGATCCAGAGGGCAACTACGCGGTCCATTGCAAAGGTGGATATCGCAGTTCCATCGCATGCAGCATCCTGCAAGCGCGCGGCTTCCGCAGCGTGGTCAATCTCGCCGGAGGATTCGACGCCTGGCTAGCCGCCGGTTTTCCCAAGACGGAAGAGACGCAGACGGTCGCCGCCCACTGAACCTGTTCGCATAAATAGAAAAGGCGTCCTCATCGGGACGCCTTTTTTAGCGCCAAATCATTTGTGAATGACGAATGTCACGCAGCCTTCTCCATCTAGCGCAGCACTTGGCAATGCCGCCAGATTGTACTTCTGCAGCAACTGGTTCACCTGCGGGATGGCGTTCGCATTGATCTCGCGCCACTGCGTGATGCGCTTGCCGAGTTGGTCGCAGGACATCTCCACGGCCTGTTGCAACTGTTGCGGCGGACGCGCATCTCCACCCGAGAGCATGGAAACCAGCCTCGCCATCTCGCGATTGATCGGCCCCATTCCCAATTCATCGGGCGAACCCGCGCTGACGGCAGTCACCTGCTTGTCGAGCGCTTGCATTGCATCCACCGCGTCTTTCGCTTGGATATTGGGACTGAGCGTCTTGACGCGGTCGGCAATCGCAGTGTGCAATTGCGCCAATTGCAGGAAGCCGTCGTAGGTTGCCGACATCGCGCCGCTGATTTCACGCAAGGTCGTATGTTGCGCCACGAGGTCAGCTTGCGGAACCTTAACGCGCGGGTCGGGAACGATGGTCAGCGGCTGTCTGTAGCTCTGCCCGTTCACGGTCAACACTACAAAATACTTCCCCGGCACGGCCATCGGTCCCAGCGGTTGCTCGCGTGGAGTGTCGCCCGGAATAGCGTGCTCGGCCAAGGTGTACTCCACGTAATCGAGCAGATTGCCGTAATATCCGTAGCGCAAGGTCCTCGGCGCAGGGAAGCGCAGGTCCCATGCGAAGCGATTGTGCCCTGCGTCTTTTGTCAGGGCCGTCGGCGGCGCAAACCAGTAATCGGGAACATTCGGCGGAGCGTCTTCGTGCTTCGCCGCCACGCTGCTGAATTCCTGAATCATCTGGTTGTCCTGCCAGATGGCGAGCTTCACTTCGCCCTCCGGAGCCGACTTCAGATAGTAGTCGATGATCGCGCCCTCTGGAGGATTTGCACCCGCCGGCGTTTCCGCCTGCAAGGGCGTGTCCTGGTTCTCATCCCAATGCGCGCGAATCGCGTCCTGCGGCTTGAAGAGCGCGGCCTCCGCCTGCGTAAACTTCGCATCGAGTTGGCGAAGCGTAGTGATGTCGTCGAGTATCCACAGCGCGCGTCCGTAAGTGGCTGCGACAAGGTCGTTGCCGTGAATCTCGAAATCACGCACCGACGTCACCGGCAGGTTCAGTTGCAAAGATTGCCAGTGGTCACCTTCGTCGAACGAAACGTACGAGGCGTTCTCCGTGCCTGCAAACAGCAATCCTTTACGCACAGGATCTTCGCGAACGATGCGGGCGATGACGTCGTCCGGCATTCCGGACGTGATGGCCTGCCAGCTCTGGCCGTAATCGCGCGTCCGGAAAATGTAAGGATGCGAATCCTGGTTCACGTTGATGATGACGAAAGCCTCTGTTGCGTCGTGGCGTGAAGCCTCGATAGCGTTCACCATCGCCCGCTCGGGAAGTCCCGTCGGAGTGACGTTCTGCCATGTGCTGCCATCGCGGGAAACCTGTACCAGCCCATTGCTGGTGCCGGCCCACATCACCCCTTCTTTCGCAGCAGAGAGCGCCAGCGACGTGATGTTCGCGCCCGGCTGCCGTCCCGGTTCTGGAGGCGGCGGCGTGGCATTCGGTTTCACCGTCAGGTCGCCGCTGACTTCCTGCCAGGAATTTCCGCCATCCTTGGTACGCAGAACATACTGCGCGCCAATGTAGAGGGTATGCGCATCCTGCGGCGAAAAGACGACAGGTGCCATGTTCGCCGTGCGGTACTTCGCTGTTCGGGCAAAGATGTGCGTCGTCTGCCCCGTACTTTTGTTGTAGCGCAATACGCTTCCGTACCAACCGCCTGTGTAAACCACATCCGGATTCGCCGGGTCGGGCGCGATGAACGCAAATTCGAAGCCGCCCGTAGGTGCCCAGTCGCGATACGTGATGAGCCCGTAATCCGTTCGACTGGCAACCGCCGCCGTGCCGCTATCCTGCTGCGCACCGTAAACGTAGTAAGGGAAATTGCTGTCCGTGCTCACGTGGTAGAACTGCCCGGTCGGCTGGTTATACCAGCTACTGAAAGTCTCTCCGCCATTCATGCTGACGATGGCGCCCTGGTCCACTCCCAGGATCATGTTGCGCGAATTCAGCGGATCCATCCACATCACCTGGATATCGTCGCCGCTCGGTGCCCCGTAGAATCCGGTGAACGTCTTGCCGCCGTCCTTTGAGCCGTACATCGCCGTCTGCGCCACGTAAACTTTATTCGCATTCATCGGATCCACATAGACGTGGCAGATATATCCATTGCCCACCACGCGCGGGTCGGTGGTGGAGTGCGTGAAGTTCGCCCCGCCATCGTCGGAACGGAACAAGCCCTGCGTCGCGATAACGTAAACGGTATTGCCGTGCGTGTTGGGCGCAACGGCCACGCCTGTGCGTCCCATGGCCTCGTTAGGCAGACCCTTGCCGTCCACGACATTCCATGTTTCTCCGCCATCGCTGGAACGCAGCAGAGTCGCATTCTGTTCCTTGGAAGGTTGCGCGCGTCCCGCTCCCCCTTGCCCGAGCGGCGGATTCTTCAAGGCCGTCGCGTAAACCACCTTGGGAGTATTGATATCGAAGCTCATGTCGCGAATGGCGGTCTCGTTATCGCGGAACCATACCTTCTTCCAAATTTTCCCGCCGTCCGTGGTGCGATAGATGCCGCGCTCCGTGGCCGATGTCCGGTCGCCCGCAACGCCGACCAGCACCGTGTTGCAGTTCTTGGGATCGACCAGCAGGGAGGTGATGACGTGCGATTCCTTCAACCCGATGTTCGTCCATGTCTCGCCCGCGTCGGTGGATCTATACACGCCGTCGCCGCGATTCTGCTCGCCTGTTCCCACGTACACGGTCTTTGCATCGCAGGGCGAGACCGCCACCGCTCCGATAGAGGAGACGCGCTGCTTATCGAAAACTGGAACCCATGAATTGCCTGCGTCGATGGTCTTCCACAGTCCGCCCGCCGGAGTTCCCGCATAGTAGGTGCTGCCCGATCCCGCAACGCCGCTCACCGAAGTGATGCGTCCGCCGCGAAACGGCCCGATCAGTCGCCACTTCATTGCGCTGTAGAGATTGGGGTCAACATGTGCGTTGGCGGAAACTACGAGTCCTGCAAGAAGCCAGAAGAGCGCGATAAGGGCGCGACGCTGCGTTGTCATGATTGGGAACCCCTAGATGTGAGGCAGAGTTTATCACTCCCGACGGTTCACTCGCATCAAGACATTCATGACTCTCGATGGATGGAAAGCTGTTGTTCTAAATGTCCGCTTGTGGGCACTCGCGCGCTACGCGGAAGCCGTAGTCGGCATAACGAAATTCCGGCGGAATGCTGGAGCGCGTCGCGCATCGCGACATCTTGATGTGGTGTCGCCAGGAACCTCCGCGAGAGGCGCGCCTCGTGCCCGTCTCCGGCCCTCGCGGATTCCCCTCAGGCGACAGCGCGTAATACTCCGCGTCGAACCAGTCTACACACCACTCGTGAACGTTTTCGCACATCTCGAAAAGTCCGAACGAATTCGGCGGTGACAGGCGCACGCGTTCGGGTCCGTTCTTCCAGCGTTCCGGGTACCCCGCTCGCATATGCGGAGCCTCATCGCCCCACGGATATAACGCGCTCTCCATGCTTCCACGCGCTGCGCGCTCCCACGCGGCCTCGGTCGGCAGCCGATAGCGTCCGCCAATCTCTTGCGACAACCATTCGCAGTAAGCGACCGCCTCGAACCAGCTCACCGCGACCACCGGTTGCTCGGGCGCGCAGAACTCCGCATAGTTCCATTGCGGAGGCGGAGCCGCTCCGGTCGCATCAACAAAACGCGCATACTCCACGTTTGTCACCTGCGTCTCTCCCAACGCGAAATCGTCAACCCACACGCGGTGTACAGGCTTCTCCACATCCTGTCCCGCATCCGAACCCATCCAGAACCATCCTGCCGGAATTTGCACCATCGCGGGAGCGAGAGGTCGCACTTGCGGATTCGCGTTTACGGGGTCGGCCATGCGTCCCAACGTTAGCACGGAGATGTGTGACAAGGGCGGGTGTTGTATCCTCATCTTCATTCCGCTGGAGGATGAACATCCAA
>JBBRZF010000197.1:0-6105 GCA_038236965.1 Terriglobales bacterium
CCACGTCGCTCTCATCCGTCTTCGCATAGACCTGCATCTTGGTCAGATCTTGCGCGATGGTGAACAGCGTCGGCGCCTGCAACGAAGCGGCCACCGTCTGCCCAACATCCACGCTGCGCGCGACCACCGTGCCGTCGATCGGAGCCACGATCACCGCGTGATTCACGTTCGTCTGCGCGACGTCCACCGCCGCCTGGCGTTGTTTCACCTGAGCCTGTGCCTGCGCTACCGACGCTTGCGATGAATTCACCTGTGCCACCGCGGAATCGTAGTTCGCCTGCGAAACGTCCAGTTGCTGCTGGCTCATCACTCCGGCCTTAGCCAGTTTATTCGTGCGCTCCAGGTCCTGCTTCATCTGCAACGACTCGGCTCTCGACTTCGCCAGGTTCGCCTGTGCTACGCCCATACTCGCCCGAGCGTTGTCCAGGTCGGCTTGCGCCTGCATCAGATTGCCCATGAAGATCGAGGGATCGATGCGCGCAACTACCTGCCCTTTCTTTACTCGCGAGTTGAAGTCCGCATAAAGATTCGATATCGTGCCAGAAACCTGCGAACCAACCTGCACGGTCGTCACCGCGTTGATCGTGCCAGTCGCTTCCACGACCGCGCGTAGATCTCCGTGTTCAGCTTTAGCTGTGAAATATTGCGGTTTTTCGTTGGTCTTGAATGCGTAGGCGCCAACCACCGCCACCGCGACCAACGCGACTATGAGAATGAACCACTTATTTTTGAGTACGCTCAAAAAGCTGCCCCTTGCACTTCGATTACGATCCGTCACGCTCAACTGCGCGTAGCTGTTCTCTTCCGCGCCTCTATACAGGCTCTGCTCGCGCGCCGCGGTCTTGCTTTGAACTTCTTCTACTTGCGGCAGCATTGTTTCATAACTCCTGGATTTTCACGGTCTATTGTAAAAACCCGGATTCTTAACGCTAGTTCTGCTCACAGAAACCGGCGCAAACGGAGCGTTCGCAGTCGTTTAGACTGCCAAGGAAAAAGAAGGTAAGCAGAAACTTACATTTTTCCATCTTGGAGTCCTCACTCGCAAAGCGTTCCCGCCCGTTCTCCCGCTTCGCCCCCGTAGCTCGCTTCCTCTACCTCTACATCCTGGTAGCAACCGGTTGACTACCGTAGCGGACTACAATGCTTTCGAGGCCTTATGACTCTTCGTAGATGGTTGTGCGTTTGCGCGGCCCTGCTGCTGTTCGTCGCACCCACCTTCGCCGACGAAATCCGCGTCGCCGCCGCCAGCGATTTGCAATTCGCCATGAAGACTCTCGGCACACAGTTCCAGCAGCAGACGGGACACACACTCCTGGTCAGCTATGGCTCCAGCGGAAACCTCTATTCGCAGATTCTCAACGGCGCGCCCTACGACCTCTTTTTCTCCGCCGATTCCGACCTGCCACGCCGACTCACCGAAGCCTCCCTCGCCCGCGCGGACACGCTCTACCAGTACGGACGCGGATGGCTGGTCCTCTGGGCTCCGAAAGATTCCGGCCTGGACCCGCGCGCCACACACCTCAACGCGCTCTTCGCCCCCAGCGTCCAGAAGATCGCCATCGGCAACCCG
This sequence comes from Terriglobales bacterium, assembly GCA_038236965.1. Lineage (GTDB taxonomy): Bacteria > Acidobacteriota > Terriglobia > Terriglobales > Acidobacteriaceae > JBBRZF01. The sequence continues at coordinate 1,571 of JBBRZF010000197.1, forward strand.
CAACACGCTCCCTATGGACGCGCCGCCGTAGCCGCCCTCCGCAAAGCCGGAATCTACGACCGCGTCGCTACCAAACTCGTTTATGGGGAGAACATCAGCCAGACCGCGCAGTTCGTGCAATCCGGCAACGCCCAGATAGGCATCCTCGCGCAATCGCTAGTCCTGGCTCCGGCCATGCAGGACAAAGGCCTCTGGTGGGAACTCCCTGCCCACTCCTACCCCGCCATCAACCAGTCGGTAGTGCTTCTCCGCTCCGCCCAACACGCCGAGGCAGCCAAAGCCTTCCTCGCATTCCTGCGCACTCCCGCCGCCCAACACATCCTGGAAATCTACGGCTTCCGCCGCTAGAGCGAGGACAACTCGGCCTGCAGCTTTTTTTGGAACCGCTGATTTGGTGTCCCAGGATGGTGGAAGTCGTTCGCAAATTCGCTTTGTAGCTGGCATTATGGAAATAGTGCGGCAAGCCCCAGAAGGCAGGAGGAACTCATTATGAATAACTATGGACGCTTCAGCGTCATGATCGCAACATCAACCATCGTAATGCTGGGATTGATGTATCTCAATACCTTCCAGCTTGACCACGTCTATTTCAGCGAAACCAGAGCCTACATGGCGTTGGTGATGGGTGCCGCGATGGCGGTTATCATGCTGCTCTTCATGAAGAAGATGTATGCTGACCGCCGTATGAACATCGGTATCCTCGCCCTCAGCGTCGTAGTATTCGCTGGCGCGCTCTGGCTGGTCCGCAGCCAGGAGACGGTTGAAGACGTTTCCTATATGAAAGCGATGATCCCACACCACTCGATCGCCATTCTGACAAGTGGACGCGCCCATATTTCCGATCCCCGCGTCCGCAAGCTTGCCGATGGAATCATAGAAACTCAAAAAAGAGAGATTGCCCAAATGAAGGCTCTCATCTCCGAACTGGAGAGCCAACGCTAACGCGCAAAGGGCGCGTGGACGTCAAATTAAAATCCCTGTCGGTGCCCAACATATGCCCGACGTTGGCATATGTGGGGCCTTTCTCTTCGGAACTCCTCCAAATTCAATCGGTGAAGGTCGAAGGCCGAGAGTCTGCTTTATCCCACGTTAACGCCGAAAGGTACGGCGCGAACGTGGGGCACCGACGAGTGCCGCATTGGGTTGGGATGGGCCGTTACGGCACGGCTAAAGCCGTGCCCTATCAAAGCATGCCGAGATCGTTTTAAGAGCAAGAGCTAGACGAGCTTTGCTCGTCCGCCACGGACGGGGGCGTCCGGGCCCACGCGGGCCAAGGGCAAAGGCAAAGGCAAGGTCAAGGTCAAGGGCAAGGTCAAGGTCAAGGTCAAGGGCAAGGTCAAGGTCAAGGTCAAGGGCAAAGGCAAGGTCAAGGGCAAAGGCAAAGTCAAAGACCGCGAGCGAGGGCGCTCGCGCCACATTAGGCAACAGCACGCAACAGCCACAATGCTTTTGCATGTGATACCTTCGCTCAGCAATGTTCCAGCCGCTTGCACTCACACTTCGACTCGCCGCCATCGTCGCGGGCTTGCTCTTCTTCCTCGCCATGCCGATCGCTTACTGGATCGCCTACACGCGGCGTCCGTGGAAGTTCCTCGTCGAAGCCGTGGTCGCACTCCCACTGGTGCTGCCGCCAACCGTGCTCGGCTTCTACCTTCTATTACTGTTCGGGCCGTTGACGCCTGTCGGACGCGGCTTCCAACATCTCACGGGACACATGCTGGCCTTCACCTTTGAAGGACTGGTCATCGGCTCCGTGCTTTACAGTCTGCCCTTCGCCGTGCAGCCAATGGCTGCCAGTTTCACCGCCATCGATCCGCACTTGCTGGCCGCTTCGTCCACGCTCGGAGCGTCACGCTGGCGCACCTTTCTGCGCATCATCTTGCCGCTTTCCGTTCCCGGACTCATCACGGCCGTCACGCTCAGCTTCGCGCACACCATCGGAGAATTCGGCGTGGTGCTGATGATCGGCGGAAACATTCCGGGCGCGACGCAGACCATCTCCATCGCCATCTACGACCAGGTGCAGGCGCTCGACTACGCCGCCGCGAATTCCGCCGCGCTCGTGCTGCTGGTCATCTCGTTCGTGCTGTTGTCGGTCGTTTACGGATTCAACCGCCGCATCTGGGCAATGTGGCCGTTCAAATGACCAACGCCCAGAACATCTCGACCGCCGCGCGCTCGCTTTATGCCTGTCTGCAGAAGCGCCTGGGGCGCAAAGCCGAGTCCTTCGCGCTCAACGTCGAACTGCAACTCGCGCCCGGAATCACCATCCTCTTTGGAGCCTCGGGCGCAGGCAAGACGACGCTGCTGGATTGCCTCGCCGGACTGGTCGCGCCCGACGAGGGACGCATCACACTGGGCGACGCCGTCCTCTACGACTCCGAACAGCGCACTTCGCGACGCAGCGAACATCGCCGCGTCGGATACCTCTTTCAGGATCTCGCTCTCTTTCCGCATCTGACCGCGCTGCAGAACGTAGAGTTCGGACTGGCGCATCTGCAAGCCGACGAGCGCCGCGCCAAGGCCTCGGCGATGTTGCGCTCCTTCAAGGTGGAAGCGGCCGCGTCGCGCAAACCTCGCAACCTCTCCGGCGGAGAGCGCCAGCGCGTCGCACTGGCCCGCGCGCTAGTCGCGGAACCCGACTTCCTCCTGCTCGACGAACCGCTCACCGGGCTCGATGCGCCTACCAAGCGCGCACTGGTCGCCGACCTGCGCTTGTGGAACGCGCGCCAGCAGGTTCCCATCCTCTATGTGACCCACGATCGCGACGAAGTGTATGCGCTGGGCGATCGCGTCATCGTGCTGGAGAAGGGAAGCGTCACCGCCGAAGGCACGCCGCACCAGGTACTGGAAACGCCCGAGCACGAATCCGTCGCGCAACTGGCTGGCTTCGAGAACGTCTTCGACGCCCGCGTCGTCGCGCTGCACCCGCAGCAGGGAACCATGACCTGCCAGTTCCTGCCGCGACTCGCCGACAGCAGCACCGTGCTGGCCGAGGTCTTCGCCGCCGAAGGCTCCGCCTCCAGCTTCGATCCCGTAGTCTTTGAGGCTCCGCTCATCGCGGCCTCGGTGGGAACGCGCGTGCGCATCGGACTCCGCGCGGGCGACATCCTCATCGCCACCGAGCGTCCGCACCACATCAGCGCCCGCAACATCCTGCCCGCCACCATCCAGCGACTGCAGAGACGCGACGTCATGTTCCTCGCCGAGGCCAAGCTCTCGGCGGCACCCAACGCGCTGTGCCTCGAGGTCCACCTGACCCCCGGCGCCGTGGACTCGCTAGGGCTCTCCCCCGGCACCCCCATCTGGCTGGTCATCAAAACCCACTCCTGCCGGGTGCTGAAGCCTGCGCGGTAAAGCGTTGTAACGTTCGCGCCGATCAAGAAGAAGAAGGCCGGAGGCGTTTTGTGTGTGCCGTGGTCAACAGCAGATGAGTGATGGCAATCACATATCCAGCGCGATTTTCCGGCTAGACTGATAATGAAATTGAAATTCATATTCAAATCAAAGAAGCCATCATGAAACGTTTATCGATTCTCTTCGCAATCGTGCTGCTCTCCCTTTGCGCGGTCGCACAACAGAAGGCGTCCGAAGATAAAACCGCTGCAGCCGCCGACGAGACGCCCGGGATACAGGACAACAGCTTTCTCATCGAGGAGGCCTACAACCAGGAACCCGGCATCGTGCAGCACATCAACTTCTTGACGCACACCTTCCACGGCAATGACTGGCTTTACACATTCACGCAGGAATGGCCGGTCGGCGGCATCAAGAACCAGCTCAGTTACACGGTCGCGGGTACGCACTCATCGGATTTCCCCGGCTCGGGCGGTGGGTGGGGCGACACGGCAATCAACTATCGTTATCAACTCGTGGGCTCGGGAGAGACGCGTCTGGCGATCTCTCCGCGCCTCAGCGTGCTACTGCCCACGGGCAACAGTCGCTATGGACGCGGGTATGGCGGAACCGGCCTACAGACCTTGCTCCCCGTCAGCCTGGTGATCAACAAGTGGCTGGTCACTCACTGGAATGTCGGCGCCACCTGGGTTCCGAACATGCGGAATGAACTTGGCGAACACGCCGACGCCAATGGATATATGTTTGGGCAGTCCACCATATTTCTGCCGTCGAAGCGCTTCAATGTGATGATGGAAACGGTTTGGACCGGAAACGAATCCGTCGTTTCGCCGGGCAAAACGCAACGCGCCAACGACCTGCTCCTCTCCCCCGGCGTGCGCTGGGCCTACAACTTCAAGAACGGATTGCAGATCGTCCCGGGTGTGGCTTTCCCAATGGGCGCAGGCCCCAGCGCGGGAAACAACGCATTTATCCTGTACGTGAGTTTTGAACATCCGTTGGCATTCTTGAAAAAGAAGTAGCCAACGGTTCTTCATTTACACTGGCTGCGCATGGAAATCAGAAAACATGTTTCGCTGGCGCCGATGACTACGCTAGGCGTTGGTGGCCCGGCGAGTTTCTTCGCCGAGGCGCGGTCAGAGGAGGAAGTGCGACGGGCGCTGGACTTCGCGGGTCAG
>JBBRZF010000198.1:0-6079 GCA_038236965.1 Terriglobales bacterium
CACATCGCGTCGTCGCATGACCGCGTTCGGCGACGCGGGCGAGCTGGCCTGGGACGGCGTCGGGCAGACCGTTACGCTTACATCCGTGGATGGCAGTGAGCATCAGGTTGTACTTCCGCAGGAACGCGACGAAATGTTCTCCGCTCAGGCGAAAGCGTTCCTCGAAGCCCTTGCGGAAAAAAATTCCGAACCGCTCTGCACTTTGTCCGAGGCCGATTTCGTGATGAGACTTTGTGATGCTGCACGACTTTCTTCGTCCGAGGGACGCACGGTTCGTCTCGGACCGGATGAACAGCTTTGAATCTTCGACCCTTGCTGGCGATCATTCCTGCGCGTGGAGGTTCGAAAGGCCTGCCCGGTAAGAACGTACGCATGCTTGCCGGACATCCGCTCATCTCCCATAGCATCCGCATGGCGCAGATGACTCCGGAGATCGACGATTTCGTGGTCTCCACCGACAGCGAAGAGATCGCTGCCGTCGCTCGAAAATACGACTGCGAAGTTCCGTTTTTGCGTCCCGCTGAACTCGCGCAGGACGACACGCCCATGCTCCCCGTGCTGCAACACGCGGTGCAAGAGATGGAACGCCTGCACGGCAAGCACTACGGGACGGTACTGTTGCTGGACCCGACCAGTCCGGGACGACTGCCTGAAGATGTAACCACTGCGTTGGCGAAGTTGGAATCTGATGAAAAAGCGGCTGGCATCGTCGCCGCATCAGAACCGCACTTTAATCCCCGCTGGGTTTGCGTGGAGGAGCGCGATGGCTACATGCACAAGCCCTTCGCAGCAGGCCAGTCGTTCAGCCGCCGCCAGGACGTGCCTCCAATCTATCGCATCAACGGTTCGTTGTATCTGTGGCGGCGTAATGAACTAATGAATGCCACGGGCGCTTGGGATACCATGCCCCATAAGTTGCTTGTCATTCCCGAGGAACGAGCCATCCATATCGACGAATTGCACGATTTCGCGATGGCCGAGTTGGTGCTTCGCGAGAAGATGGTCCTATTTCCCTGGCTCTATAAAGGATAATGACGGTGCGAAGCATTAAAGAAATGATGGATTTGAAGGGGCGCGTGGCCGTCATCACCGGCGGCGCAGGACACATCGCCCTCGCGTTCGCCGAGTCGCTCGCCGAAGCTGGCGCCTCGCTGGTTTTGCTGGACGTTGGCCAGGCGCGACTGGAGTCACGGACCGCTGATTTGATGCGGCGCTTCGGATGCAAAGTGACGCACGCAGTCGCCGACGTGGCGAATCCCGAAATGGTCAACCAGGCGTTGTCTCGCGCAGAGGCCGAGCACGGAAGCATCGATATCCTCATGAACAATGCCGCCTACCCGCCTGACGACAGGCCCGACCCGTTTGACGTTGCCGCACAATCGGTCGAGCGTTGGGAACGCAACATACAAGTGATGCTCACTGGCACGCTGGTGACAACGCAGGCTTGTGTCCCGGCGATGCGTCGCGCCGGGAGCGGTACCATCATCAACGTGAGTTCCACCTATGGACTCGTTGGCCCAGACCCGGCCATGTATCTCGGAACCGAGATAGGCAATCCCGGATACTACGCCGCAGCCAAAGGGGGGATCGTCCAGTTGACGCGCTATTGGGCGACCATGCTTGCACCCGTCATCCGAGTGAACTGTATCGCTCCGGGGGGCGTGTCCAGAAATCAGCCAGAGATCTTTGTAGAGCGTTATGGTACGCGCACTCCACTGAAACGCATGGCGACGGAAGAGGACTTCAAGGGCGCGGCGCTGTTCCTGGCCAGCGACATGTCTGCCTACGTGACCGGACAAGTGCTGCCGGTTGATGGCGGCTGGACCGCATGGTAGCCGGATGGCGGCGGTATTTATGACAACGATGAACATTGGCTCTAGAGTCGTCGGAGATGCACAGCCGTGCTTCATCATTGCGGAAGCCGGAGTGAACCACAACGGCAGTCTCGACATCGCTCTTCGCCTGGTTGACGCCGCCGCTGAAGCAGGCTCCGACGCCGTGAAGTTTCAGACATTTCGCGCTGAGAGTGTCGTTAGCGTCGCCGCTCCGAAAGCTGATTACCAGAAACAGACCCCCGGAGCTGTCGAATCGCAGTTGGAGATGATTCGCAAACTCGAGATGTCGCCCGAGATGACGCGTGCAGTTGCGCGTCATGCTGGCGAGCGCGGCATCCTGTTCCTCTCCACCGGCTTTGACGAAGAGAGCGTCGATCTGCTGAACGAGATCGGTGTTCCCGCGTTCAAGATCGGCTCCGGCGATGTCACCAACACGCCGCTGCTCCAGCACATCGGACGCAAGCGTCTTCCTGTCATCTTGTCCACAGGCATGTCGTACATGGTCGAGGTAGAAGCCGCCGTCGAGGCGCTCACCGCATACGGATGCCCCGCACTGGCGCTGTTGCATTGTGTTTCCAGCTATCCCGCAACTCCCGAGTGGGCCAACCTTCGCGCCATGAACACGCTGCGCCAACGCTTCCACGTCCCCATCGGATTCAGCGATCACTTCCTCGAACTCGAGCTCGCGTACGCGGCGGTGGCGATGGGCGCCTGCATCATCGAAAAGCACCTGACGCTCGATAATTCGCTTCCCGGCCCTGACCACCGCGTGTCGCTTTCTCCCGAACGTTTCTCGCAGATGGTGAGCGGGATCCGCAACGTGGAAGCTGCGCTCGGCGACGGAGTGAAGCAGCCTTCCGCGATTGAGAAGAATGTTCGCGACGTGGCGCGGCGCAGCATTGTCGCAGCCGAAGCCATCCCCGCCGGCACCGTCATCACCCAAGAGATGCTGGCATTCAAGCGCCCCGGCACCGGGGTTCCGCCAACTCATCTCGACCGCGTAGTCGGCCGCACCACAAAATCCGCCATCGAGCGCGATGCCGCCATCAACCTCGGAGACCTCTCGTGAAGCGCCGCATCGCAGTCGTCACCGTCGGCCGTTCCGACTACGGCATCTATACACCGATTCTGCGCAAGATTATCGACGACCCTGACTGTGAACTCGCGCTGATCGTCGGCGGGGCGCACCTCGATGCACGCTATGGCAGGACCGTGCAGGAGATCGAGCGCGAGGGATATCCCATTGCCGCGCGCGTTCGCATGATCGTTGCCGATGACTCTCGCCAATCCGTCGCCGACGCGATGGGAGCCGGAATCGCCGGATTCGCCCGCGCGTACTCTGAGGTCAGGCCCGACATCGTCCTGGTCCTCGGCGACCGTTACGAGATGATGGCGGCAGCCACCGCCGCTCTGCCACTGCGCATTCCGCTCGCGCACCTGCATGGCGGGGAACTGACGCTCGGTGCCATCGACGACGCCATCCGCCATTGCATCACCAAGCTCAGTCATCTGCATTTCGCGGCTGCTCCAGACTATGCGCGCCGCATCCGGCAAATGGGAGAAGAGCCTTGGCGCGTTCACGTGACCGGTTCGCCAGTGGTGGACGCGGTCCTCGCCCTCGATCCGATTCCCCAGTCCGACCTCGAAAAGGAAATTGGCCTCGACCTCTCGCGCTCGCTGCTGATTACCTACCATCCGGTTACATTGGCCGACAACGCGCACCCTGAGCACATCTCCGCGTTGCTCGAAGCACTTGCCGAATTCGATCTCAATTTTATCTTCACGTATCCGAACGCCGACGCCGGCAATGCCGACATCGTGGAACAAGCGAAACAGTTCGTCGCACGCACACCCAACGCACGCATGTTCTTCAATCTGGGGCACCGCAAATATCACAGCCTGCAACGCCACGTGCTTGCCATGGTGGGCAACTCAAGCAGCGGAATCATCGAAGCAGCTAGTTTCCGCCTGCCCGTGGTCAACATTGGCAGCCGCCAGGCAGGACGCATGCGGACGGCAAACATCCTAGACGCAACACCCGACCGCGAATCCATCGCCGCTGGAATTCGTCGCGCAACCAGCCCTGAATTCCGCGCCACCTTGACGACGCTATCGAGTCCGTACGGCGAAGGCGATGCGGCCGCAAAGATCGTCCACCTTCTGAAATCCGTGGATCTAGGCGGCAGATTTCTTGTAAAGCAGTTTCAGGATCTGCCGGTGAACACCGGCGAGGAATGTCGATGAAAGACGTGGTCATCGTAGGCGCCGGAGGACTCGGGCGCGAAGCACTCACGATTCTCGAAGCCGCCAATCAGGACAAGAAGCAGTTCAATATTCTCGGATTCATCGAGTCTGACCGCAATCGTATTGGGGAAGGCGTTGCGGAAGTCCCCATCCTCGGGGATGATTCCTGGCTCGCAAAACATTCTTCGGTGGAGGCTGTGTGTGGAGTCGGATTCCCGCGTCCCCGAAAGAATGTCGTGCTTCGTCTGCTCGCTGCCGGAACCTGTTTCCTCACCATCATCCATCCCGACGTTCGCATTCCTCGCAATGTTTCGCTGGGGAATGGAAGCATCGTCATGGCAGGAACGGTCTTTTCCGCGAACGCCATCATCGGGTCGCAAACCATCCTCTACCTCAATTGCTCCATCCCGCACGATGTCGTCATCGGCGATTTCTGCCTGATCGCATCGGGCGTAGCTCTCGGCGGAGGAGTCGAAATAGGCGAAGGCGTTGAACTGGGAACAAACTCCAGCGTCATCCCGTTCAAGAAGGTCGGATCATGGAGCGTAGTTGGCGCGGCTTCGGTGGTGATCCAAGACCTGCCGGAACACGTCACCGCCGTCGGCGTGCCCTGCCGCATCACCAGCACTCAGACCATCGACTAATCCAGCCCTGGACCGGACGAGAAGAGACGAATGAGAAGCGCTTTTTCAAGCGCAGAAATGGTTTCTCCTCTCCCCCTTTCCCCTGCTTCCAGCCGTCGCCAGCAGGGGAAGGCGAGGGATACTCGTCCGGCAGAAAACTTCCCCCCAGGCTCTTCTCATCTAATTACCGTATTCGCTTCATTAGCCATCCCTGTTCTAGAATCATCCGTTGCCTTCCCGAACTTGGAAATCCATAGAGAACTGGAGCAAGAACTTGCCTGAGACGATCTATGACGTAGCCATCCTTGGCAGCGGTCCCGCCGGATACACAGCGGCCATTCGCGCCGGACAACTTGGCCTGAAAGTCGCCATCATCGAAAAGGATTCCAAACTCGGCGGCACCTGTCTTCATGTCGGCTGCATCCCCACCAAAGCGCTGCTCTTCAGCGCGGAGATCTTCGACCACGTGAAGGACTCCGCCGAATTCGGCATCGATGTTCCCGCGGGTTCCAAGCCGAATTGGCCTGTCGTGCAGGACCGCAAAAACAAGATCATCGCCAAGCACGCCAAGGGTCTCGAGTTCTTGATGAAGAAGAACAAGGTGACCACCATCGCCGGATATGGACGCCTCACCGGCCCGGCGAAGAACGGCATTCACACCGTCGAAGTCGATAACAATGGCCAGAAGCAGAACGTGCAGGCAAAGAATCTGCTCATCGCCACCGGCTCAGTCGCGCGCATGTTGCCCGGCCTCACCGCCGACGACCGTATCCTCACCAACATCGAGATCCTCAGCCTCAACGAGATTCCGAAGTCGATGGTCATCATCGGCTCTGGCGCAGTAGGCGTCGAGTTCGCCAGCATCTATAAATCCTTCGGCACCGCTGACGTCACCATTCTCGAAATGCTCCCCCGCATCGTTCCCGTCGAAGACGAAGAGGTCTCCAAGGAACTCGCGCGCGTCTATCGCAAGCGTGGCATCAACACGGTGGTCAACGCCTCTGTCAAAGAAGTGAAGAAGACGAAATCCGGCGTCAGCGTCACCTACGCCGTCGATGGCAAAGACCAGACCATCGAGGCCGAGCGCTGCCTCGTCGCCGTCGGACGCGCTCCGCGCACCGATGGCATCGGACTGGAAAAGATTCCGCAGATCAAAGTCGAGCGCGGATTCATTCACGCCGATGGATTCATGCAGACTGGAGTTCCCGGCATCTACGCCATCGGAGACATCGTCGCCGGTATGCCGCAACTCGCGCACGCAGGCGCCATGGAAGGCATCGTCGCCGTCACCCGGATTGCCGGCAAACCAGTGCAGCCCATCAAGAAGACGCTCATCCCCGGCGCGACCTATTGTCATCCCGAGATCGGCAGCGTCGG
>JBBRZF010000199.1:0-6061 GCA_038236965.1 Terriglobales bacterium
ACGTCGTCATTCGTTCTGCGGGGCTGGTTGTGTGGTCAGTCTCGTCGCCACCGACAGGTCGCGATCGCGCCCTCGGTGGGGCGGAGCTAATGTGAGAAAAAGCGCCTGTTACACGGGGAAAGATCGTGACCCATTACAGTATGTCGGGCAATGGAGGGAAGTACTGCAAACGCTGAAAGCACTTCAGCAAAACCAAAAGACAGAGCAGGCCGGTGTCGTTGCGGACGTGAAGGCGCGCAAAGAGAACCTCCTCAGATGTTGGCGTGTAAGCATCTTGGAGTTCCCGTGCCGTGAACACCCTGCTGAAGCGGGGATAAGCGGTGCGTTCGATCAAAGCCATCGGGACAGAATAGCAACAATGTACGACCACAGAGCCCTTTGTAAACAAAAGTCCCCATTTTGTGCTTACTCCGGCTCAACCCGGTCTCGGTTTGCAGGGTGCAAGACAGACCATCGAGAAACTGAACAGGGCAGGGAATCGGACAGCGTTCAAAATCCTTTTGACAATCGTACCTCCCAGGCCCAATCGGGATGGGCAGGAAGCGATGTCCTATTTGGAAGAACAGAAGTTGCCGCACTTCAAGGTCTCGATTCCCCGACTCGTAGGGTTTCAGCGCGGTGTCATGGAAGGGGTCACCGTCGACAAGCTCGACCGGGCTCGTCTCGGCTGGATTGCCTACCAACGGGTGAGTGATGAAATACTCGCATCGCTGAGCATCCAGGTGTCCGAGTAGTCGAGTACTCGGCAGCCCGAGTATAATCGGTTGCATGGGAAGGTTCTCGAATCTGAAAACTATTAATGAACCAGCGCCTCGATCAGAAGAGGCACAGGCCGAACCGGAGACTAAACAGAAGAGAGCAGGGAAACGTGACCATCCTGATTACACACAGATCTCCGTGTATATTCGGAAGGCCCCGTATCACGAGGTTAAGCGAATGCTCGTAGGGTGTAGTCAGGACTTCTCGGATTTGGTCAACGAACTCATTGAGGGGTGGCTTGCTCAGCGTGGCCCATCGCGCGGCTGATTTCAACATGCGACCAGGCTCTCTAGGCCGTGATATGGGTCTACGCCTCTGTGACGCTGTATTCACAGTCGGGCATTCGACGTTGCCCATCGAGCGCTTTATCGCCTTGCTGAAAACCTATGGTATCGAACGCCTCGCCGACATCCGCACGGTGCCGCGTTCGCGGCACAATCCGCAATTCAACGACACGGCCATGGCTGATAGCCTGACGGCCGCGCATCTTGAATATGTGCCGATGCCAGCGCTGGGCGGCCTGCGGCACACCCGCCAGGATTCTACTAATACGGGCTGGCGTAACAAAAGCTTTCGTGGCTACGCCGACTACATGCAAACCGAAGAGTTTCAGGACGCGCTTGAGGCACTCATTAAGATGAGCCGCCAGAAACGCGTTGCGATTATGTGCGCCGAAGGGGTGCCATGGCGATGCCACCGTTCTCTGGTGGCCGACGCGCTCAATGTGCGTGATGTGCCGGCAGTGGAGATTTTATCGGAGACCAGCTACCGGATGCACAAGATCACGCCCTTTGCGCATGTGGAAGGCCTGCATATTACCTATCCGCCTGAGCAAACTACATTACCGTAGTCGTTCACTCTGTTTGACCTCGTTTAGAATGCGAAAAGCACTGCCACAACTGCTTGTGATATCCGCGCTTGCACGCCACGCATTGCGCCGATGCCCTGCCATGCGGTCCCCACCCTGTCTTGCAGGCGCATAGGTCGGCGCGGTTGGGTATCGTCGGGCAGGCACCCGGTCGCAAAGTGCATGAAACCGGGATTCCGTGGAACGCGCGTCCGGTGATCGTCTGCGCCACTGGCTTGGTCTTACACCCGAGCAATTCTACGATCCTTCAAAGCCGATCCTTTGTGCATGGCGATATGATCCGTCTTATCGCTTTGGATTTCATATTGCGGCTCGTCTCGACTAGCGTGATGCGTGTATCCCTTGTAATCGGCGTCTTGCGTATGGACCTTGATGATCCGGCCGCTGACATGCCCGGCCTCAGAATTCCAAGTAACGTGATCACCGACTTTGAAGCGTTTTTGCATCTCATTCTCCCTAACGCGCCATGGCGCAAACGAGTTCAACATGTCGCGATGCGCCGCGCACGGCCTTGCAAGCCTTGCTGTACCGTTGCGAGACCGAAACCTGCATGCTCATTTTATGGCCGGTTGCGAGGCCGTACAGTATTCAATCTCTCGTCACTATGCAGGACACGACTGACGATCCCTTTTTCCGTAATCGGTGGCGGTTGGCGTAGGTCGGGGATGCAGAGCGGGGTTAACGAGGAAGCCATGTTCATCGGACATATCCCGTATGATTATTCTGAGGACCAACCGTATAATCGCTCAGCCGCGCTACGAGGTTCAGGCCGGATAAGCTGATGAATGTTAAAAGTCCGCCCAAAGCCCAACCTTCCGCGCCATGACCGTGTCGGAGTAGTCTAAAAGCACCAGGGAGATTCCACGCTGGAAGCGTCCCGCGGCTGATCTCACCCAGGGATCGAGTGAAATCGAAAGCGTCCGCCCCCGGTCCGAATTGGTGCAATGCGCTTTGATTGAACAACTATTGCACGTTTCGGCGGGTGCCCGGTAGTTGATCACACGCAACTCGTGATCGATCTCCCTGCGTTCAAGCCTTGTACCCTGCGGACACTCCCAGGCATCCCGATCATGGTGAAAACGAAATCCTCCAGTGTCGTACTGATCGGAGCGGTGATGAGAATGCCGCGCCAGCCATTCGAGCAACATGGCAATGAGAAGCAGCAGGATGGCATAGCCGCCCGCCAGCAACAGTTCCATATGGAATTCACCATTCATTGCAGGCCTTCAACAGCTTCGGTGATTTCTGTGAAAAGGATCGCCTCAGGCTCTTCAAGGGTCGTAGCAGAGACGGTGTGCCGGATGCCGAGCCAGGTCAAATAAAGCAAGGGCGAAATGCCGCCGACAATAAAGACCACGTCACCGGGGAAGCGCATCCACTCGATGAACGAGTTCATGGGATTGCCCAAAAACTTCAGTGTGCGGGCTTCAAAATATCCGTGATGAACCGATTCGTACAGCTGTAGAATTCCTAGCGGTAACAGGGTTGCAAAAACCATCCATGCCAGCCCCGCATTTAGTGACCAGAAACTGATCTTTGCGGCGCGGTCGGACCAACGTGCTTCCGGAATTAAGTACCGTATGCAGAACAAGGCCAGTCCAACGGCCAGCATGCCATAGACGCCCATCATCGCTGCGTGCGCATGATTCGCGGTCAATGCCGTTCCAATCTCGTAATAGGATACGACCGGCAGATTGACAAGGAATCCAAACACCCCCGCGCCCAGGAAATTCCAAAACCCGACAGGCCAAAAGTGTTCTTGGCGGCTCACTTGGTCTACGGCTTCCCCCAGGTGCTTAGGGGGAACCTTCCCCACCCCGGCTTGCCCGGAGGAGAAACGGGAAAGGGAAGATCACACTTCCTCGCCGCCGCAGGTGAACCCGCCAAATCATCGTCATTGCCGAAAACTGCTGATTTACATAAACAGTGCAACCGCTTGCTCCCACTACATTTCAAGAGTTCCTACTTTCACCAACACTTTTACGCTTGACTTCGAATTTTATTCGTGGCCGATCCGCTCACCTATAGACCTCTGTTCGCACAATCGATCAAGTGTATGGTAACCGGGCCGCCTGGCGGCTCCCTTTATAGGAAGGAGTATCGCTTTATGACCATTGCTAGCATTTTCCGTTTGGCACTTCCTAGCGCAATTGTCTTCTTTTGTGTGATGGCGCAAGCAGGAGTTGTGCCGGGATGTCTGAAGGATTGTGGTTACGCGTCGATGCTGGATCACGGCACACGCTTCGGCTGTCAAACTGGCGTCTGCTATTGGACCTCTTGCGGCGCCATGTGTCCCGGAACCGGTTGTGCTTCTTCATATAATGATAGCTGCGGCGCCATGGACTGGGGTTGTTACTCTATTTACGACTGTACATCACATTAAGGGCACTTTTATGTCGATCAGACCTCACCTCAGATTTACGGAAATTATCCTTTGGTCTATTGCTATCGCCTTATTAGCATCGCTCCTCTTCACGCAAATGAGGAGGCGCGTCGTTATTGCCGCGTCCACCCCACCGCCGTATACGGTCATCATGAGAGAAACCGTTTATGATGGACACGGTAACTCAAAGAGCGGCCCTGAGTATCTTTATGCTGTGCGATCGGATGGATCCTCGGTGTGGAGGGAAACCCAGCACCCCTTAGCCCGGCGCGACATTAGATATGTCTCAGGTCAGACCGTTATTGTAAATGAGACAACCTCTTCCAAGAGCACTACCTTTGATTTAAACCGCAACACATCAGAGGGCAGAGATCCTAACTCACAGTGTCTCAACACGACATCTGGCAAACCATTTACTTCCGTCGGTCCCCAGGTTGTCTTAGGGGAGGAGGTCCTTATGGGAGTACGCTCTATCAAAATACAATTCACCACTCCCACATCGACCGCAACATGATCCTTTGCGTTGGACTATGGGTGTGCCATGATACAGTCTCGCGTGGATTTTGGATTCGGTGTCGTTAGCGAGACAACCTTCGTCGCTTTAATTCCGGGAGACCCAGCGGCCGAACTCTTTGACACATCTGACACTCTCTCAGAAGTGCCTCGTTCTAAACTGTTCTACTGTAGTACTTGTCCTGTCAACACAAAACGGCAAAGGTTGCTCGACAGCTACTATTACTCTCATCACCAACCGAGTAAGTAGGCGGGTATTTTACCTGTGCAGCCTTACATGCTCTTTTTTAGGCCAAGGCGTTCTTAATAACCTCACCATCGACATCGGTTAACCGGAATCGACGGCCCTGGACCGTATATACCAGCTGCTTATGATCAATCCCCAGGCATTGAAGCAACGTCGCCTGTAAATCGTGAATGTGTACTGGATCTTTAACAATATTATACGAGAACGCGTCGGTCTCACCGATGACTGTCCCACGTTTTGTGCCTCCACCGGCCAGCCACATGCTAAAACAGCGTTAATGATGGTCCCGACCATAATCTGTATCTGTCATGTTGCCTTGGCAATACACGGTTCGCCCAAACTCTCCTCCCCAAATTACAAGCGTCTCATCCAGCAGTCCACGTCGTTTTAAATCTGTAATTAACGCAGCTGTAGGTTGATCCGTACCTTTACACTGTAGTGTGAGATCACGCTGTAGACTACTATGTTGGTCCCACCCGCGGTGATACAGTTGAATAAAACGGACATCGCGCTCGGCCAGACGACGTGCCAATAGGCAATTTGCCGCATAGCTACCTGGCGTGCGCGATTCAGGCCCGTACAGGTCAAACGTACGTTGGCTTTCCTTTGACATATCCAGCAACTCGGGTACCGCTGTTTGCATGCGAAACGCCATTTCGTATTGCTTAATTCTCGACTTGATTTCCGGGTCGTGATATTCTGCGGCGTGTAGCTGGTCAAGTTTACTTATGCTATTGAGCATGTGACGACGCGTATTGGTGAGCAGACCTGGAGGATTCGATAGGTAAGAAACCGGCTCAGAAGCCCCCCGGAATCGCACCCCTTGGTATACGGATGGCATAAAGCCACTTCCCCAACATCGCGACGAAAGAGGCTGAGCATTGTTCAACGAGTGAGCTTGTGAGATCAGCACAACAAACGCTGGTAAGTTACGAGCTACACTGCCGAGTCCATAGCTAAGCCATGCGCCCATACTAGGCCGGCCGTGCTGGACTGAGCCAGTCTGAATTAAGCTGAGTGCCGGATCGTGATTAATTGCATCCGTGTTCATCGTCTTGATAAGGGTTACGTCATCTATAATACGACGTGTATATGGGAGCTGATCACTTAACCAAATCCCGGCTTGCCCATGCTGGTGGAAGTCGAACGTAGATGGCATAATGCGAAGAACATCCTGCCCCGCTGTCATTCCTGTAAGTCGCTGCCCCTGCCGAACGGAGTCTGGTAACGCATCGCCGCGTAAATGTTGCAACTGTGGTTTGTAGTCAAACAGGTCAATTTGCGATGGGCC
>JBBRZF010000200.1:0-5777 GCA_038236965.1 Terriglobales bacterium
ACCATCGACCTGCAGGGAGTACGCCGCGACCTGATACAGTTCGCGAAAGTGGAGCAGCAACATCTGGCGACCGACGGACACTACATCTCGCTGGACGACATGCGTTCGGCTGGCGACACCGGGCTGCCCGCCGATTCACGGGCGAACTTCAACTACTCGGTTGACGTTGGCAGCAATACGTTCACGGTGACGGCGACCTACGCGGGGCCTCCCATCGATGGCGTTCCCAAGGTGATGAAGATAGGGCCGGAGATGTCGATCAGCACGGAGTAGTTGCTGAGCTAAGAAGCTGCTGAGCTACTAAGCCGCTGAGCTGCTAGCCGGATCAAAGACAGCTGCATAGCCCAACTCAATAAAAAAGTCGCTCGATGAGCGACCTTTTCGTTTTGCTTAGCGGCTTAGCAGCTCCGTAGCTACCTACCCCTTGATGTGCGGGCTTTGCGCGGGATTGCGGCGGTGCTTTCCCGCGGCGGCAGATTTCTGCACGGCTACGTCGAACTCGATGGGAGTTGATTTTGGCGGAAAGCATTGGCGGTCGTTGCAGGCCTGGAACTTGATTTCGCCGTGCACACGGAAGCGTCCGGTGGGCGTCCCTTTGGCGGTGCGAACGAGCGCGGTGACATGGAAGTCGCCGGAGTAGACGCTCAGTTTCTCGTCGGGAGAAAAGGGGAAGGTGATCTGCTCGCCTGCCGGGTAGGTGATGTTGGCGATCATGACCTCCGAGGGCGGGCTCAATTTGAGCGTGGTCGGGATGAGCAGCTCGGAGTTGGGTTTGTTGGAATTGACGTGGAAGCCCGGGTTGACGCGGAAGGTCAGTTTGGCGGTTGCGGTGCCGCCGGATTTCACAACGACCTCTGGCGAGCCTACGACGGAGACCGAAGGACCGTTGGAAGGTTGCTGGGCGAAGGCAGCGGAGGCGAACAAAAGTGAAACGAAAATCAGTTTAGGAAAGATGGCATGGCGAATCATCGGTTGACTCCGGGAGAAGCATGAAGCGTTTGCTGATTATCGTGCGCGACGGTATGCGCAGGCGCGCTTCCGGCGGCAGGTGAGGCGAGGATTCTTTTGACGTTCTCCTCGATCTCCTTGCGGTCGGCAATGCCAAAGACGCGTTCCTGAACCTTGCCCTGACGATCGATATAGAAGGTTGTCGGAAGGAATTCGACTCCGCCGTAGGATTCGGCAACGGCGTTCTTTCCGAGGAGGACGGTGTAATTCACGTTCATCTCCTTGGCGAACTTCTCGATGGCGTCTTTTCCTGCGTCGTCCATGGCGATGCCAACGACTTGCAGACCGTCATTGCCGTAACGCTGCTGCAGGTCGACAAACCAAGGCATCTCGGTCTTGCAGGGTGAACACCATGTGGCCCAGAAATTGAGCAGGACGGCCTTGCCGCGAAGGTCGGAGAGTTTCACGGTCTTGCCATTCAGGTCGAGCAATTCGAATTCCGGAGCCTGTTTGCCCTTGATCTGTTCGGCGCTGCCCTGCATCCCAGGTGTGGCATCGGCACCAGCAGGACGACGTTGGAAGAAGCGTCCGCTGTAGAGCATTGCAGCGACGATGAGGACGAGGACTGCCAGGATGATCGCATTCCGTTTCAAAGAAATAACCTTTCGACTTACTCAAATATCTTAGACGGCGAGCGGCGCGAAAAGAAACCACCAGGAACCAGAGTTCAAAACCAGAGATCGGTCGACGATGGCTACAGCGCGGCAACATTCGCGTGATCCCAGGTCAGCGCCAAACGGCTCGGACCCTGGAAATCGCCTGAATACTGCTACTATCTCGCAAATCGGTTGAGGAAGCCGAGATAGCCGGAGAGGATGGTGAAGCGTCCGGAAGCGATGAGGGCGCCAAAGATGATCAGCAATACGCCGCTGACGACTTCGACCGTATGCAGGTGTCGGCGGAAGCGCGTGTAAAAGGCCATGAATCGCTGCACGCCTAACGAAGTGAGCAGGAAGGGCACGGCTAATCCGAGCGAATAAACGGCGAGGAGCAGGATGCCTTTGAGGACTGTGTCCTGCGAACTGGCGAAGACGAGGATGGTCGCAAGGATGGGGCCGATGCAGGGCGTCCAACCGAAGGCAAAGGCGAAGCCGATGATGAATGCGCCGAAGGGGGTGCTGCTGCCCTTAACGCCGTGCATGCGTTTATCGGAATAGAGCGCGTTGATCTTGAAGATTCCGGTGAGGTGCAGTCCGAAGATGATAATGACGGCGCCGGCGATCTTGGCAAGGATCTGGTGATACTGGCGGGTCAACTGGCCGAGGCTGGTAGCGACGGCGCCCAGCATGATGAAGACGATGCTGAAGCCGGCGATGAAGAGCAGCGAGTTGATCATGACCGAACGCGAGAGTTTGCGGTCTTCGGTCTGGAGAGCGTCAACGGTGGATCCGGAGATGAGTGAAACGTAACCGGGCACCAAGGGAAGTACGCAGGGCGATAGAAAAGAAAGAATGCCCGCGACAAATGCGGCAATAGGTAGAGGGAGGGATGACATCACCCTCTATTCTATGGGGAAAGGCCGCTTGGGCGAAAGCAAAACTCGCTCGCCAGCGCGAGTTACACCGACTGAGAGACCCTGTGAATGCCTTGGACGATGGTGGGGTATTTCCGCAGACCGCTCCACTCCTCGGAGATGAGCACGGAATTGCCGGGATTGTGGGGGTCGTACTTGATGGACGCGGGGAGTCCGAGCCGACAAGTGTGCAGGTCGATGAACTGGCGCAGATGGGTCACATCCTGCGAACACTCATAGCTGACGCCGGCCACATCGTATTGATAGATGAGCAACTGAACAGGGCTGGGGTCGGCGGGAATCTCGTGGACGTCGATGACGGTGCCATCGATGATGCGTCCGCTGCGACTGATGCGCAGGCGACGTTCCTTTTCGCGTAGCTCGGGCGTCTTGCGACCGCCGCGAAGTAACCATGAAATTCCGACCGCTGCTACAGTGGAACCGCCGAGGACCAGAGAGTAAAGACGAAGATTGCTCATGACGTATGGGACTGTAGAAACACGTTACTACCAGCATGGCTGGTTGCGCATCCGGCAATTTACCTAGATGCAGGAATTCACAATCTAAGTAGAGGAAAAGGAACCAGAGTCAGAGGGTGTCACCTTTCTTTCTCTCCGCACAAAAAACAAGAGGCCACCCGCCGATGGCCTCTCAGTTACAAGATTACAAATTACCCAATTACCAATTTCTTCCTACCCACTTACAAATCCGTTCTACTTCATCTTTTCCCAGTCCTTCAGGAATGCGGCGAGACCCTTGTCGGTCAGCGGGTGGTTGAACATCATGTCCAACACCTTCCACGGAATGGTCGCGACATGGGAACCGGCCAAGGCAGCTTCTACTACGTGCATGGGACTACGTACGGAAGCGGTGAGGACTTCGGTTTCGTAGCCGTAATTTTCGTAGATGGCTACGATCTGGCGGACGACGTCCATGCCGTCCTGGCTGATGTCATCGAGGCGTCCGATGAATGGGCTGACGTAGGTGGCTCCGGCCTTGGCAACGATGAGCGCCTGGTTGGGCGAGAAGCAAAGGGTCATGTTGACCTTGGTGCCTTCGTCGGTGAGGGTGCGGCAGGCCTTTACGCCTTCGCGCGTGGTGGGCAGTTTTACGACAACGTGCTCATTCCACTTGGCGAACTCGCGCCCTTCCTTGAGCATTCCCTCTTTTTCCGTGGCTACGACTTCGACGGAGACAGGGCCGTTCACGATGGCGCAAATCTCAAGGATGGTGTCCTTGAAAGACTTGCCCTTGCCTTCCTTGGAGACGAGCGAAGGATTGGTGGTTACGCCGTCGAGGATGCCGAGTTCAGCGGCTTCGCGGATTTCGGCGAGGTTTGCGGTATCGATAAAAAATTTCATGGTTAGCTCACACCTTGCGGATTTTTAGAAGGCGCTCGTGATGCGAGGCCTAGTCGTTGATGACGGGATTGATAAGAGTGCCGATGCCCTCGACGGTCACTTCGACCACGTCACCGGGTTCCAAAGGGCCAACGCCAGAAGGCGTTCCGGTCGCAATCAAGTCCCCAGGTAACAGCGTCATAACCTGGGATATGTAGCGAATTATAGCATCGAGATTGAAGATAAAGTCTGCGGTGGAACCCTGCTGGCGGAGCTCTCCATTGACCTTGGTGGAGACAGAGACTCCAGCCCAGGGGTCGATGTCGGTGGCGATGACCGGGCCAACTGGACAGAAGGTATCGAAGCCCTTGGCGCGGCTCCACTGGTTGTCGGTCTTCTGCAAGTCGCGGGCGGTGACGTCGTTGATGCAGGTGTATCCGAGAATGTAATCGCGCACATTGTCGGCTTCGGTGAGCTTGCGGCAGGTGCGTCCGATGACGACGCCGAGTTCTCCCTCGAAATCGACACGCTGCGAAAGCGCGGTCGGGCGACGTATCTCACCATGAGGGGCGAGCAGAGCCGAAGGCGGCTTGAGGAAGATGAGCGGCGAGGTTGGAACTTCGTTGCCGAGTTCCTTGGCGTGCTCCGCGTAATTGCGTCCGACACAAACGATCTTGCTGACGACCGGGAACGGAATGAGAGTGACAGCCTGGTCGAGCGCGGTGGGAATTTTGACGTCTTCGAACTTGTCAGGCGAGGCGAGCTGCACCTGGTCGGGTACGCCGAATTGATTGACCATGAGTTGCGGCGAAGGCATGGTCTTGGTGATGGTGTCGATGCCATCAATGTTTTCGACGACGCCGTAGCGTACGCCTTCAGTGGTCATGTATCGGCAGAATCGCATTGTCAAAACCTCAGATCAAAACCAACTCAAATCAAAACCAACAGCAAAAGCAAAGCAGAACCTGGAACCACAAAGGACACGAAGGAACACAAAGGGACACAAAGGGCTTCGGTTGTTTAATTCAAAACCAAACTCAAATCAAAACCAACTCAAATCAAAACCAACTGCAACATCAAGAGAGCGAAAAGTATTACGAATGTTCAACAACAAGTCTAACGCCTTCGTGAGACTTCGTGTTCCTTCGTGTCCTTTGTGTTTCAAGGTGTTGCACTTGTGTGCCAAGGTGTTGCACTTGTTTGGTTCAAGGGGTTGTACTTGGCACCGTTTCGCTGGTTTCTTCGGAGTGAGCGGATTCGTTGTTGCGCAGGTCGAAGGCGCTTACGCTGTACCAGTATTTCTGGCCAGACTGAACCTGGGAGTCGCGGAAGGTGGGCGCTTTGACGGGTTCGGTATTGATTTTTACGGGCGCGGAATCTGCCTGGTGTCGATCGACGTTGTATCCGGCTAGATCGCTTTCCGTGTTGGGCGCCCAGGAGAGATCGATGAACGGCTTTTGTCCGACGCCGGAGAATACGGCTTGCAAGCCGGTAGGCGGTGCGGGAGCGAAGGTGTCGCGCACGGTGACACGGATGGGCGCGGAGTCGTCGCCCTCGACGTCTATGGTTCTGGCACCGACGGTTAGATGGGTGGTGCTGTCAACGCGGTAATCGTAGGTCTGTTCCCACTCAAAACTTTTGTCGAGCAGTTGCACGGTTGCGCCATTGAGCGGCGTCTCGGCTAAGGGAGTGAAGTTGGTGGCGCCTGAGGCGCGCCGGAACAGTTGGTAGGCATAGCGGGTGTTGAGGACCGGTGGGGCGTCGGTCTGCGGGATTCCTGTCCAACTTAAGAGGACGCCGTTGGGGCCGAGTTCGGCGTGGAGATCTTTTGGCGCTTCCAAGGTGGGCACGGCGGGTGTGACGACTTGATTGGATAGACCGGCGCTGCGTCCGCGTTCGTTGAGGGCTTCCACGGA
>JBBRZF010000201.1:0-5772 GCA_038236965.1 Terriglobales bacterium
GTGGCGTATGTGCATGATGTCGCCATCTTGCACGATGTAGTCCTTGCCTTCCAGGCGGAGTTTGCCAACTGCGCGTGCGTTGGCTTCCGAGCCAAGTTCCAGCAGCAGGTCCCAGTGAATCGTTTCGGCGCGGATGAAGTGGTGTTCGAGGTCGGTATGGATCGCGCCCGCGGCATTTTGCGCGCGGGTATTGCGCTCGATGGTCCAGGCGCGACATTCGTCTTCGCCCACGGTGAAGAACGAGATGAGTCCGAGCAATTCATAGGTCTTGCGGATGAGACGCGTGAGGCCGCTGTCGTTCAGTCCGTAGCTGCCGAGGAATTCGGCGGCGTCTTCATCGCTCATATCGGCTAGTTCTGCTTCCACCTTGCCGCAGATGGCGCTGGCTCCCGTGTTGGGGCGCGACGCTACTTCGGTGAGGTTGTACTTTTCCACGGCGGCTTCGAGGTCTTTACCAAGTTGCGTGCTTTCGCCGATGTTGAGGACGTAGAGGATCGGCTTTTCAGACAGGAACATGAATCCGCGGAATATCTTCTTTTCATCCTTTGTCATCTCCATCTCGCGAAGCGGACGTTCGGTCTCGAGATGTGCCTTGGCGCGGAGCAATAGTTCGTGTTCGCGTTCGAGTTCCGGCGTCTTCTTTTTCTTCAGGTCCTTCATCATGCGCTCAAGGCGCGACTCGACCTGTCCCAGGTCGCTGACGATGAGGTCGAAATCGACGTTCTTGATATCGCGCAAGGGATCGATGGGGCCTACGTGCGGAATGGAATCGTCTTCGAAGGCTCGGACAACGTGCGCGAGTGCATCCACGCCGCGCAGGTTGGCGAGGAAGGCAGTCTCTTTTAGCGCCTCCTGGCCGATGGCGGCAACGTCGGCGAACTCGACCTGAGCGTGTACGAGCTTCTTCGGATTGCAGAGTTCAGCGAGGCGATCGAGGCGGTCATCGGGAACGGTGGCGACGCCGATGTGAGCTTCCTTGGGATTGGCGTAGGCGCGGTTTTCGATATCGGCTTTGGTGAGAATCTTGAAGAGCGATGTTTTGCCGACACGCGGCAGTCCGATGATTCCTGTTTTCATGTCTTTGCTTTCAATCCAGCCCCCAGCATTCAGCCGTCAGCTTTCAGCCACGTTGTGGTTGAGTGCGGAGGCGCAATGCTTGGCCGGGGAAACGTAAGGAAGTAACTCTCTATGATAAACGGCGCGCGGTCAGAAAGAGCACCGCGAGGCCAAGAAAAAGCACCGAACCTTCAATTCGCGTGGACCAGACATGGAGGCGATTGAACTCCACGCGGCGAGCGTCCTCGTGAGGCAGGCGGTCAAGAGACTCGCCCATGTCCGCCCGCAGCACGGCCAATCGGTTGCCGACGCCAACCATCGAAACCAGTGTGAGCACGATCATCAGCAGGATAAGCAGATGTTGCGCGGCGAAAGGCTGCATGTTGCCTGTGGTCACGTGGAAATAAGCCATGGACGCGCCGAGAAAGACCAAGCCGGAGGTGATCCCCATCCAGTGCAGGATAGGCAAAGCGCGGTTGACGACGGTTCCAGCAAGAGCGCGCGTAGGCAACACGGAAAAGACGGTGGGCGCGAGCACGAAGGCGAAGAACATGATGCCGCCTACCCATACAACGAGCGATAAGAGCATGAGGAAGCGAAGAGCGGTGGGCATGGAGATAGTGTAACAAGCGAGCGATGTTATCGCGCGGACAGACCGCCCGCAGATTACGCTGCTTGCAGAGGATTATGACATCTTCCCGAGTTGCCGGTTTTAGAGGGGGACGGGGACGCTTTCGGTGATCTCGCGCAGAATCTCTTCGGTCTGCTCAGATTTCTTGCGCAGCGATGAGTAGCGCGCATTGACGACGACGCGGTGTGCGAAGGCGGGCACAGTGAGTCGCTTGAAGTCGTCGGGCGTGCAGAAATCGCGTCCTTCGAGGAAGGCCATGGCCTGTGCGGCGCGGTAGAGCATAAGGGCTCCGCGCGGCGAAACGCCGAGAGAAAGATGTTCGTTGTCGCGCGTTCGCTGCACGATCTGCAGAGCGTAATCGATCAGCGAGTCTTCCACCCGAATCCGCGTGACCGCATCCTGCAAGGCGATGAGTTCCTCGACGCCGAGCACAGGGCGCAGATCAGCGAGACGCACTGCGCCTGCCTGTCCGCGAAGGATTTCACGCTCGCTCTGGCCTTCCGGATAGCCCATCTGTACACGAAGTAGAAAGCGGTCCATCTGCGATTCGGGCAGAGGATAGGTGCCATGGTGCTCGATAGGATTCTGCGTGGCGATGACAAGGAAGGGAGCGGGCAGCGTGTGAGAGATTCCGTCCACGGTGACCTGGCCTTCGCTCATGGCTTCCAGCAGCGCGGACTGCGTCTTCGGCGTGGTGCGGTTGATCTCGTCGGCGAGCAGGATGTTGGTGAAAACGGGTCCGCGCTTAAATTCGAAGCGCTGGTCGGTGGCGGAGTAGATGGAGATTCCGAGTACATCGCTGGGCAGCATGTCGCTGGTGAACTGCAGGCGCTGGAACTGGCAATCGAGCGCGCGTGCTAGAGCCTGGCCGAGCGTGGTTTTGCCTACACCGGGCACGCCTTCGATGAGCAGGTGTCCGCGGGCGAGAACGGAGACGAGTGTGAGCCGGACGATGTCGTCTTTGCCGCGGATGATGGAACGAAGAGCCGTTTCAAGTCGCACGGCGCGTTCAGTGCCCATTGCGGAAGCGGTGTTGGGGTGCATCTGAAAAAGATTGTACTAGACCAGACGCCAGACGTCAGACCTAAGACGCCAGCAACGTCGGAAGCAAAAGAACCCCAGCCTGTGATAGCTGGGGTTGGTTTCGCTGACGTCTGAAGTCTGACGTCCTCACATCTGCTGTTCGACAGGCATTCCCGTCAATCGAGCGATTCGCTCTGGTATTGGCGGATGGGTGGAGAACATGTTTGCCATGCTGATGCCCAGCATCGGTTTGATGATGAACATGTGCGCCGTGGAAGGCGTTGCCTGCAAGGGCATGCGCTTCGAGACCTGATCGAGTTTGCGCAGGGCGCTGGCAAGCGCGTACGGATTTCCGGTGAAATGCGCTCCAGTCTCGTCGGCCGCGTATTCTCGCGAACGCGAAACGGCGAGTTGGATGAGCATGGCCGCAATGGGCGCAAGAATCATCATGAAGAGGGCGACGAAAGCGCCTCCGCCTCCGCGATCACGGTCGTCGCTGCGTCCGCCGCCGAAGAGCGCGGCGAAGTATCCCATGCGCGCCAGTAGCGTGATGGCTCCAGCCAGCGTGGCTGCGATGGAACTGATGAGGATGTCGCGATTGCGAACGTGTCCGAGTTCGTGCGCGAGCACGCCTTCGAGTTCGTCATCCGTGAGGAGTCCCAGAATTCCGTGAGTAACGGCGACGGAAGCGTGCTCGGGATTGCGTCCGGTTGCGAATGCGTTGGGGGACTCATCGGGAATCACGTAGAGCTTGGGCATAGGGAGCCCGGCTTTTTGCGTGAGTCGCTCGACGACGTCGTAAACGCGGGGAAGTTGTTCGCGCGAAACAGGCTGCGCACGGTACATGGCCAGCGCGATCTTGTCGGAGAAGAAGTACGAGACGAAATTCATGACGACGGCAAGGCCGAGCGCCAGGATCATGCCGCGTTCTCCCCCGAACACCTGCCCCATGAAGAGCAGGAACAGAGTCATGGCCGTAAGAAGAGCTGCGGTCTTCAAAGTATTGCCCATAGGAATGTAGATGATATTCGAGGCGGCGAGATTCGGGAAATGAACACTAGCCGCACGCCATCGATGCTACTCAACGAGACCGGAATGGGCTCAGTAGTTTAGCCGCTTAGTCGCACTCTAGGCGGCTTTCCGCAGATGGTATTCCAAGGATTCCAGCGCTTCGAAGTCGGTCATGGCGGTGACGGCGGTTTCGGCAATTGCTTGCATTTCGAAGAAGCGGGCCTGGTTGCTGTCGTCGAAGCCCATCATGTCGGGCATGGTCGCGGTAAGTCCGGCGATTCCCATGTCGATGCGTCCGTGATTGCGGTAGCTCATGACTTTGAAGACGCCGCCGGGATAATCAGTAAGGATGCTGTTGGCTGTGGTTGCGAGTCCGCAAACGAGAGAACCGACGGCAGCACGTCTGTTGCGGCGCCAGAAAAGCAGGCTGACAGTGAAAAAGGTCGCAGCAACGGCGTAGTCAATGATGGCGTGCGTCTTCGGACTGATTACCTTGGGCATGCGACTGGACAACATGGCTACGCCTTTTTGCATGAGGGGCATGGGTGGAATCCTCCGGTCTAAAGAGAGATGCGTCCTGGCGCGCGAGAGTTTGCGCACGGCAGAACCGGTGGACTGTAGAAAGGAAAAGCCCCCAAATTGCCAATGTTGCGGCAAGCCCAGGGGCAAAGCAGGTCAGTAGCTTTTAGCCTTTTGCGCGCGACAATGCCCGTTGCAGCGTCTGGTCGAGCGCGGCCTTGTGTCGTTCGTAATCTTCCTGCGAGACCTTGCCTTGCTGGCGTTCCACCTCCAGCAGGAAAAGCTCTTCTTTCATGGCGTCCAGCAACGCGTTACCTGAGTTGGGCCGGGCCGGGGCCGCTGCTGTTGCCGCGTAGACCGGAGCGCTGGATGTCGCAACGGCGGCAGTATTAGCGGACACAGCCGCGCCGGGCACGGGTCGCGACATCATGATGTAAGCTCCGCCGCCAAGCACGATGGCGAAGATACCGAGAATTGCCCATTTGTACTTCGTCAGCGGATCGGGTGCATCGATGGGTGGTCCTAGTCCCCCGCCGGGACGGTTCTCGGGAGCGACTGCTCCCATCTGTCCGCCTTGCGCGGGTTGCTGCTGCTGGTCTTGCTCTTCCGGAATCGCTCCGGTTCCGGAGACGCGGAAGGCGAGGTCCTGTCCGGCTTTCGCGTTTGTGACCACTTGGACATTGGTAGCAGTTTGGTCGGGCATGGGGCGGAAGAGGTTTGAGTCCTTGGCTTCGAACTTCATGCTCTGCGGCATAACGACGACAAAGTGTTCGTACGGCCTGAGAAGCTTTGGCACAATGGCGGCGTTGCCGTTGTAAGGCAAGTGGTAGGCGACTTGAAAACGCGTTTCGCCGGGTCGCAGCGGGAACGAGAATGAGAAATGATTCTTCTCTTTAGTCGGCTGCGGTGTAAGCGAGAGCGGTTGTCCGTTGGGACCCTGCGCGTCGCCGCCATTGATGTGCGCGCCCTCCGGAAGCACAACCTCGAAAGTGTTATCGCCCATGACCGTGCGCGGCGGCTTGGAGTCGTTCTTAAGAGCGAACAATTCGAGTATCTGAAGAGTGCTGTTGCCGTCGGTCTGTACGCGAACGACGTTCACGGTTCCGGTGACGCCTTCGACCTTGGTCGCAGCGTCGAATATCTCCATGTCGGCCGTGGTGGTTCCGGGCGTCAGCATCTTGAAATAGTTTGCGCCGTCCTTGGTCGCGCGAATCAGTCGCGGACCCTGCGCGCCGGAGAGCGAGAGGGAATATCTGCCTTGCGCGTCGGTCCTGGTTTTGGTGACTTCCGCCATGCCCTGCATGGGATCGACCAGCACGACATCGATTCCGGCTGCGGGCTTCGATGTAGTGCCGTTGCGAATGATTCCAGTGACGGTCTGCGCAAATGCGACCGAGGCGAACAGAAGAACGAGTACGAGTGATACGAAGGAAAGGCTACGCTTCAAGCGCGAGCTCCTTTATCAGTTGCGGGATCCGAGCGGCGGGAAAACAATCCACGCGGCGTGCGTTCAAGCAGTTCGATCTCGGCAA
>JBBRZF010000202.1:0-5700 GCA_038236965.1 Terriglobales bacterium
AAGCTTTTCGCCTTCGGCATCGTGAATCTCGCTGGGGAACGGGCCTTCGCCAACGCGCGTGCAATAAGCCTTGGTCACGCCGATGACGTCCTGGATCATGTTGGGGCCAACGCCGGTTCCAGTGGAGGCTCCGCCCGAGGTCGAGCTCGACGAGGTGACGAAGGGATAGGTTCCGTGGTCGATGTCGAGCATGGTGCCCTGTGCGCCTTCGAACATCACGGACAACCCGTCGCGAATGGCGGTGTTGAGCAGCGTGCAGGTGTCGGCGACGAAGGGCGCGATCTCGTCCGCTATCTTCGTGTACTCTTCGTAGATCTTGTAAGGGTCGAGCGGCTCGGTGTTGAAGAGCGCGTGCGCGATGGTGTTCTTTTCCTTGCAGGCGCCTTCGATGGTCTTCTTCAGCAGGGCCTTGTCGAGCAAGTCGGCGACGCGAAGTCCGCGGCGGCCCATCTTGTCTTCGTAGGCGGGACCAATGCCCCGCGAGGTGGTGCCGATCTTCACGCGACCGGGAGCATTCTCCGCCGCGAGTTCGATCATGCGATGGTAGGGCAGGATGACGTGCGCGCGATTGGAGACGAAGAGATTGCCGTCAACCTTGATGCCGGTATCGCGCAGCGAACGTACTTCCTTCATGAACGCCATGGGATCGAGCACTACGCCGTTGCCGATGACGGCACGGCAGCCTTGGCGCAATATCCCGCATGGAATCAGTTGAAGGACGAATTTCTTGCCCTGGATGGTAACCGTGTGTCCGGCGTTGTGTCCGCCGGCGTAGCGCGCGACGACCTGAAAATTATCCGAGAGAACGTCGACGATCTTGCCTTTGCCTTCGTCGCCCCATTGCGCGCCGATCACTACTGCTGTCTTGCCTTTTTTCACGCGAAACTCCACACCACAGCCAAGTGGCTGCCGAATTCGCACACAGATAACCCGCACGTACTCTGTCAAGAATGGAGACTAGGGAAATGTCCGGACGGGCTGTGTACATGCAATTTTAACAAGGAAGTGCCCGTATGTCAGCAGGAAGGCGACGAGGGATCGGAAACAGTCCCGCCGCGCGATTGCAGGGCTGCCGATGCGGTTGCGGGCGTCGCCTTAGAAGGACACCATGACCTCTCCGCAACCTATCAGGTGCGCCCGCTCCAGGGCGGTCGCGATATTCGGGCAGATATTCTCCACTCCGATCTTGGCTTCGAACTCGGCTTTGCGCATTAGCGATGCAGGCTGCGGACGCGCGCCACAGAGGATCAGTTGGCGTCCCGAGCGATGCAGCAACTCGGCAAGATGCTCTATCTCGTGAACTCCCGTGGCGTCCAGGGCGGTCATGTTCCGCAAACGCAGGATGACGATCTCCGGCAGCGAAGCGATTTGATCGGAGATCACCGCAAGCTTTTCCGTCGCGCCAAACAGGAACGGTCCGTGTATGCGGTAAACGCGCACAAAGCTGGGGATAGTTTTATCCTGCAAACTGTGGGGTCGTCCCTTGGCCACGTATTCGTCCGTCACCACCGTGACCGTAGTGGTCTCCGTGACTTTGCGGATAAAGAGGAGCGCAGCGAGGATCATGCCGAACTCGACGGCAACCGTGAGGTCGGCGAGCACGGTCAGCGAGATAGTCACCAGCCATACGATGATGTCGTAACGGGTGAGTTTGAGCAGCTTCGCCGTCTCTCCCCATTCGCCCATATTGTAAGAGACCACCAGCAGGATTCCCGCCAACACAGAAAGCGGCACGAACTTCGCCAACGGCGCTGCAAACAGAAGAATCAACACCAGCGTAAGAGCGTGGATCATTCCCGCCACAGGGGTTCGCGCGCCCGAGCGAATGTTGGTAGCTGTGCGCGCGATGGCGCCTGTGGCCGGCAGGCCGCCGAACATCGGCGAAACGATGTTGGCTACGCCCTGCCCGATCAACTCGACATTGGGATTATGTTTGTCGCCGCTCATGCGGTCAGCCACTACGGCCGACATCAGCGACTCGATGGCGCCAAGCATGGCAACGGTCACAGCCGGCGAGATCAAAGTCAGGATGAGGTCGGGTCGAAACACCGG
This sequence comes from Terriglobales bacterium, assembly GCA_038236965.1. Lineage (GTDB taxonomy): Bacteria > Acidobacteriota > Terriglobia > Terriglobales > Acidobacteriaceae > JBBRZF01. The sequence goes on from JBBRZF010000202.1 coordinate 2,053, forward strand.
CATTTTCAGATGCGGCAAGCCGGAGGGAATTCCTCCAAACCGAGAACCGATGGTTTCCACCGGAAGCTTGAGCAGCGCGACCGCGGCAGTCCCGGCAAACAGGACGACGATGTATCCGGGGACGCGCTTCAGGTATCGCGAACACAGCAGGATAACGGCGACGGCTCCGCCCCCCAGCGCAATGGACATCCAGTTCGCGGAGGTGGCGTGCAGCGCAAGCGTTTCAATGCGTCCGATGAACTCGGTGGGGACCTTTTCTACCTGTATCCCAAAAAAATCTTTAAGCTGGGTGCTGGCAATCAGCACAGCAATGCCGTTCGTGAAGCCGAGTACCACGGGACGGGGGATGTATTTGACGGCGGAGCCAAGTTTGGTAGCGCCCAAAGCGACCAGGAAAATGCCGGCCATCATGGTGCACATGAACAGTCCATCGACGCCATAGCGGGCGACGATAGCGGCAATCACCACGACGAAGGCGCCGGTAGGTCCGCCAATCTGCACGCGCGAACCGCCGAGCAGCGAGATGAGGAATCCCGTGACAACGGCGCAGTAGATGCCCGCCTGTGGCGGCAATCCGCTGGCGATGGCAAACGCCATGGCAAGCGGCAGAGCGACCATGCCTACGGTAACGCCGGCGATAAGGTCGGCAAGAGCGTCTGCGCGCGAGTAAGTGCGCAGGCAGAGGATCGATTTAGGTAACCAGGACTCCATGGATGAGGAACTCTACTTCGATAGTAACGCGAACCAGTTCATGCTGTATGTGAGGCATAGCCTCTACGTGGTTACTGAGGTCCATCTAATACACTAGTACGCATGCCTGAATTGCCAGAGGTGGAGACCATAGCGCGCGGTCTGCAGAAGCGCGTAGCCGGCGACATCATCGAAAGCGTGTGGATCGGCGAACGCACACAGGTGCTGAAGTCGAGCGCGCAGGAGATTGCGTCCATGCTGGAAGGCGCGCGCATCGAACGCGTGCAGCGCGTGGGAAAACACATCGCCATCGACCTTAGCGAGAGCAAGGCGGTGAAAGGGAAGCATGCGCCGCGCGGACAATGGATCGTACATCTCGGCATGACGGGACGCGTACTCATCGCCGAACCGGGACACGAGACGGCCAAGCACACGCACCTCGTGGCACAGTTGGGATCCGGCAAAGAGCTGCGCTATGTCGATCCGCGTATGTTCGGCAAACTGCATGTAGTTGCGGGAAACTTCGCAGCGCCCGGTGCTGAACCCATCAATGTGGATCGCGATGTATTCGCCAAGATTTTTCACGGACGCAAAACGCCGATCAAAGCTGCGCTGCTCAACCAGAAACTGCTGAGCGGAATCGGCAACATCTATGCGGATGAATCGCTGTTCCGCTCGGGAATACGTCCGCGCAGGCGCACAGCGTCGCTGACGCGAGCAAACTTGATGCGTCTTTACGATGCCATTCAGGATGTCCTGGCGGAGGCTATCTCCGCGGGCGGTTCCTCCGTTTCCGATTACGTGGACGCAGACGGCCAGGCCGGATTTTTTCAACTGCAACACAGGGTCTATGGCCGGGAAGGCGAGCCCTGCCTGAAATGCAAGACACCCATCAAGAGAATCGTCATCGGCGGACGCAGCAGTCATTACTGTCCTAAGTGCCAGAAGTGAGGAATATTCGCCGAGTAGTGGCCAGCATATTCCGATTGCATCCGAATAGAGTGCAAATTTCATACAGGAGTTTTCATGTACGCGATTGGTGTTGATCTGGGCGGAACCAACCTTCGCATAGCTGCCGTGGACGAGAACGGAAAACTGATAGAGAAGCTTACGACAGGCACACAGGTCGTAAAGGGCCGCGACCATGTCATCGATGACATGACGAAAGCCATCCTCGAAGTGAAATCGAGATTCGGTTCAGGCTCGAGCCTTGCGGGGATCGGCATAGGCGTACCCGGCATCATCGATATGGATTCGGGCATGCTGCGCGAATCGCCCAACCTGCCGGGATGGAATGACTATCCCGTGCGCGAAGAGATCGAGCGCCGCCTGGGCACGCAGGTCATTCTGGAAAATGACGCGAACGCCGCAGCCATGGGTGAGACCTGGCTGGGTGCGGCGAAAGATTGTTCCAGCATGCTGATGTACACGCTGGGCACCGGAGTCGGCGGTGGCGTCGTGCTGAACGGAGGCATCTGGCACGGCATGAACGGCATGGCCGGAGAACTGGGACACAATAATGTCGAGCCCGAAGGGCACCCGTGCAATTGCGGAAGCCGAGGATGCCTGGAGCAATATGCTTCGGCGACGGCGGTGGTTCGCATGGCGCGCGAGGCCATCGCCAGCGGTGTCAAAACGGAATTGGGCAGCGCGTCAGAAGGCGGCGATAGCGAGTTCAGTGCACGCCAGGTCTACCAGATGTCGGTACAGGGAGATGAAGTCGCGCAGGAGATATTCCGCTGCGTCGGACGCGCCCTCGGAATCGCAATCTCTGACATGGTCAACGCGCTTAACGTCAACATGGTGGTCATCGGTGGCGGCGTTTCGAGCGCCTGGGAATCCTTTGCGCCGACCCTCTTCGAGGAACTGTGGAAGCGCTCCTTCGTCTATGCGGCCACCGCTCCGGAGCAACCACATTCGGCGAACCGCGTGAAAAAGACCATCATCACGCGTGCGCTGATGGGCAGCGACGCGGGACTTTACGGCGCGGCCAGATTGCCGATGCTGAAGTGATTCGGCATAAAAAGAGGCCGCGCGAACGCGACCTTTTTTCTTTCATGAGGCGAACTAACTTCCTACGACAGCCCCGGCGGTGACTTTCTTCAGGGCTTTGACGAATTTCTCGTTCTGCTCGGGCGTCCCGATGGTGACGCGGATGGCCGTGCGTGCGCCCCAAGAACCGGTAAGCGGACGAATGATGACGCCTTCATTCTGCAGTCGACGCGATATCGCTGACGCATCCTCGCCCACTTCGCAATAGATGAAATTGGCCCAGGTCTGCAGCGGCTTGAAACCCATCTCTTCCAACTTCTCGTGAATGTACTTCGCGCCTTGCAGATTGTTGAGCAACGCTTTCTGTAAATGAGCGTCGTCTTCCAGCGCGGCGAGTGCAGCCTGCTCCCCAAGGGAGGAGACCATGAAGGCCGTGCGAACGCGGGCGAAGTAGCCCATCAACTCGGCCGGACCGAACCCGTAGCCAACGCGAACCGCTGCGAGTCCGTGAGCCTTCGAGAAGGTGCGCAGCACGACCACGTTGCGCTCCTGGCGCACGTAATCGAGCGAGTGCGAATAGTTCACCCCGCGCTCGCTTGCAAAGGCCGTTGCAAAGTCGAAATACGCTTCGTCGATCACAACCGTCACGTGGTCAGGAACGCGCGCCATAAAGCGGTCGGTCTCTTCGGCCGTTACCAGGGTTCCCGTGGGATTGTTGGGGTTGGCCAGGAAAACGACGCGGGTGTTTTCGTCGATCGCATCGGCGATGGCGTCCAGATCAAAGGTGTCATTCTTCATCGGCACGGTGCGGAACTCAGCGCCGGCCGCACGCGTCACGATGGGATAAACGATGAAGGAACGCTCGCTAGTGATGGCGTTCAGTCCGGGGCCGAGCAGCGTTCGCGCGATGATGTCGAGAAAGGTCGTGGAACCGGCGGTCACCATTACCTGGTCGGGATGGAGACC
>JBBRZF010000203.1:0-5659 GCA_038236965.1 Terriglobales bacterium
AGACCGGCCCATGGGGCACTGTCTATAAAGAAGACCAGGACCTGGCGCGTGTGGATATGAAGAAAAACGTGCTTCCTGCGCCCGTCGAACAGATGGTGATCTCATTCGAGAAAACCGGTGCGAACACCGCGACCATGAACCTGCAATGGGAAACAACTGGGCTGACCGTGGACATCAAAGAAGCGAAGTGAGGCAATGCTAGCTACTGGCAACGCTAGCTGCTGAGCTGCTTAGCTAAGAAAAAACAAAAGCAAAAAGGTGCGGAGTGATCCGCGCCTTTTTCTGTTCGGTTTGGTTGGCTTAGAAGCTTAGTAGCTCAGTGGCTTAGTAGCTCCTACTGCGTTAGCGGTTTCTGCGCTGCGTACTCGCAGGCTTCGCGACAGTCTGTGCAGTAATACTGTCCGTCGCCCACCAGTCGAACGTCATGATGCCCCTGGCACAGGCAGCAGAATTTTTCGCAGATACACTTCTCTTCCTGAAGGTCGCAGATGATGCAAAGGAAACGGTCAGCCATGCCGCAATGTAACTCTTTTTACGTTCAGAGAAAAGCATTTCGCGATCCAGTCACCGAAACTCGGCGAGAAAAGTTGGGCCGTTCAAAGTGTTTGCGAGGAGGCTGGACCCACCAGTTCATGCAATTTCTTCAATAATATCTCTGGCGAATCGCCCTTCGTGATAAAAGCGTCCACGGCCCCGGTGGTTCCCTCAGGCAGTGAATAAAAGGCGGAGAGAAGCACGATGGGAATCTGCGGTTTGCGGCGCTTTATCTCTTCCGCCAGTTTAACGCCGTTCATTCCCAGCATGTAGTAATCGACGACCACGCCGTCTACGTGCTCGCGTTCGAAGATGGTCAATCCCTCGATGCCATCTGGCGCAGTCAGCACGCTATAGCCATTCCGTTCCAGAATCACTTTGCGGATTTTGAGCCCCGTAACCTCATCATCAACACATAACAGGATTTTTCTGGCCAATCAGCCCTCGTCAGTAACGTCCCCACTAATGATGTTTGGAGATTATATTCGAGCTTACCTGCTGCTTTTAGGGAGTTCGATGAAATCCTTATGAATACAAGGGCCTTAACCTTCTTAACCCTGACATTGACCCGCCTAAAATCAGCGTGTTAACTTTGAAGGTTCCGCAAGGTTCGACCATTCTGACTGGCACGCCGAACAAAGGAAATCCATTGTCAACCGTTTCCGAGGCAACACCCGTTCGCAAGACCGCACTTAATCGAGCTCATCGTGAGATGGGCGCCAAGATGGTCGCCTTCAATGGCTGGGACATGCCGGTCGAATATCCGAAACATGGCGGACTGGTGGCCGAGCACATGGCTGTCCGCAACTCCGTTGGCATTTTCGACGTGAGCCACATGGGCGACATCCGCGTTCATGGTCCCCAGGCTCTCCAGGCGGTCCAGCACATTTCGATGAACGACGCTTCCAAGCTCTCCACCGGACAGGCGCACTACTCCGCATTGCTCTATCCGCAGGGAACGTTTGTGGATGACGTCATCGTGCACAAGATGGGTGATGACGATTACCTGCTGGTCATCAACGCCGGGACTCGCGAAAAGGACGTCAACTGGGTGACGGAGAACTGCAAGGGATTTGACTGCAAGGTCGAGGACCTGAGCGACCGTTATACCCAGATCGCCATACAGGGTCCCAATGGCTGGAAGGTTCTGCAGAAGCTTACCGACGTGGACCTGACGCAGGTGAAGTTCTACTGGTTCACGCACGGCACCGTCTGCGGACTCGCAAACACGTTGATCGCCCGCACCGGATACACCGCCGAAGACGGCTTTGAGATTTACATTCCATCGGACGAAGCAACCAGCGAACGCGTCTGGAACGCCATCGTCGAAGCGGGCAAGGAATTCAACCTTGTTCCCTGCGGACTTGGTTCGCGCAACACGTTGCGGCTGGAAGGCGCGCTCTCGCTCTACGGGCACGAGATTTCAGACAACATCACCGTGTGGGAAGCGCGTCTCGACCGCTTCATCAAGATGGACAAGCCGGAGTTCATCGGCAAGGATGCGCTCGCAAAACAGAAGGAAGAAGGCGTGACGCGCACGCTGGTTGGACTGGAAACCATCGATCGCGGAATTCCGCGCGATGGCTACAAGGTGTTCGACACCACTGGAGTCGAGATCGGCTTCGTGACCAGCGGTTCACCCGCACCGTTCTTGAAGAAGAACATCGCGTTGGCTTATGTGCCGCCCGCGCAGGCAAACCTCGATACAGAAGTAGCGGTGGAGATTCGCGGACAGATGGTTCGCTGCAAGGTTGTTCCGTCGCCCTTCTACAAACGTCCGAAGAAGACATAATCTCAGCACTTATCACTGGCTCGACCGAACGGAGAGAACATGGCTTATCCCGCAGATTTCAAGTACACCAAGGAACACGAGTGGATCAAGATCGAGGGCAATACCGGCACCATCGGCATCACGGACCACGCCCAGAATTCGCTGGGCGACATCGTCTTCGTCGAACTGCCCAAGGTTGGCAGCACGATTACGGCCGGCCAGAGTTTTGGCACGGTTGAGTCGGTGAAGGCGGTCAGCGATCTTTTCGCGCCGGTGAGCGGCACGGTAACGGAAGTGAACGCCGCGCTCGCCACAACGCCGGAGAAGGTCAACAGCGAACCGCACGCTTCCTGGATGGTAAAGGTCACGTTGACCGACACCACCCAATTGAATTCCCTGCTCTCCGTCGCCGACTACGAAAAACTGGTCGCCGAAGAGTCGTAGTAACCAACGAGTCATTCACCCATTGAGCGGCCCAGCCTGCGTGCGGGGCCGCTCGATCAGGTCACCTCATCCTCATGCGCTATCTTCCAAAGTCTAAGACCGACCGCGAATACATGTTGCGCGAGATCGGCGTCAGCTCCATCGACGACCTCTTCGCTCCCATCCCGCCCGAGTACCGACTAACCCGCGATCTCGCAATCCCGCGCCAGATGGCCGAATCCGAGATCGTGGATTACTTCAAGGCGCGCTCGGCGGAGAACGGCACCGGATACGCCATGTTCCTTGGCGCCGGAGCCTATAACCACTACCGCCCCGTCTCCATCGATGCGCTCATCTCTCGCGGCGAATTTTTCACCGCCTACACGCCCTACCAGGCGGAGATCGCGCAAGGCACGCTGCAATCCATCTTCGAATTCCAGACCATGGTCTGCGAACTTACCGGGATGGAAGTAGCCAACGCCTCCATGTACGACGGTTCCACCGGAGCTGCAGAGGCCGTGATGATGGCCGTGCGCCTCACCGGACGCAGTTCGGCTATCATCGCCAAGACCGTGCATCCGGAATATCGCGAAGTGATTCGCACCTACGCGAAGCATCAGGGTATGCCCATCTCGGAAGTGGGCTACGTGATGGAGACAGGCCGCGTCGATGTGGCCGCGCTTGATAAGACCATCACCGACGACACCGCGTGCGTCCTCATCCAGTCGCCCAACTTCTTCGGCACCGTCGAAGACGTGGCGCAACTGGCCGACGTCTGCCACAAGAAAGGCGCGCTGCTCTGCGTCTCCATCGCAGAAGCCATCTCGCTCGGCATCGTGCGCCCTCCCGTCGAGGCCGACATTGTCAGCATGGAAGCGCAATCCTTCGGCGTCCCGCTGAGCTTTGGCGGCCCGTATGCCGGGGTGATCGCGACCAAGGGAAAATTCATTCGCCAGATCCCCGGACGTCTTGTCGGCGAAACCCGGGACAAGAACGGCAAGCGCGGATTCGTACTCACGCTCTCCACGCGCGAGCAGCATATCCGCCGCGAGAAGGCTACCTCGAACATCTGCACCAACCAGGCGCTGATCGCCCTGATGGCCAACATCTTCATGACCATCTACGGGCGCGAAGGATTGAAAGACCTCGCCACGCAGAATCTTTCAAAGGCCGCTTACGCCGCGGAACAATTCGGCAAGAATGCGAAAGTACTCTTCACGGGCGCACCGCACTTCAACGAGTTCGTGGTGCAGACGAAGGAAGACCCGTACGAGATCTCGCACCGTCTGGCGCCGAAAAAGATCATCGGCGGCTTCCCGCTGAAGAAGTTCTATCCCGAACTCGGCAACGCGGCGCTCTGGTGCTGTACTGAGTTGAACACCCGCGAACAGATCGACACGGCTGCCCAGGAGGTGAAGTAATGGTGGACAACAGCAAGATCAAGAAAGCCACTACTCACATCTCGCAGAATGAAGGACTGATCTTCGAGAAGTCGTCGCCCGGCAAGAAAGCCTACAAGCTGCCGCCGCTCGACGTTCCCGAGGTGGACGCAGCCAAGTTCCTCGGCGCATCCGTTCGCAAAGACCTGGGCAACATGCCGGAGGTCAGCGAGATCGAGATCATCCGCCACTTTACGCGCATCTCCACGTGGAACTACGCGGTGGATCACGGCATGTATCCGCTCGGCTCCTGCACGATGAAGTACAACGCGCGCGTCAACGAAACGGTTGCGCGACTCGAAGGCATCGCCGGAGCGCATCCCTACCAGCCGGAGATGATCTCGCAAGGCTGCATGCGCATTCTCAAGGACCTGAGCGATCAGCTCATCGAGATCTGCGGCATGGACGCCATCACCTTGCAACCCGCAGCGGGCGCACACGGCGAACTCACCGGCATCTTGCTCATGCGCGCTTATCTCGAATCCAAAGGGAATCCGCGCAAGAAGGTCCTCATTCCCGATTCCGCTCACGGCACCAACCCGGCGACGGCCGCCATGTGCGGATACTCTGTAGAGAACCTGAAATCGAACGCAGCCGGCATGGTCGATCTTGCTGCGCTTGAAGCGCAGATGAACGAAGACGTTGCCGGACTGATGCTCACCAACCCGAGCACCATCGGCGTCTTCGACAGCCAGATTGCGAAGATTGCGGAAATCCTGCACGCCAAGGGTGGACTGCTGTACATGGACGGCGCCAACATGAACGCGCTGGTCGCCAAGACGCGCCCTGGCGATTTCGGCGTCGACGTGATGCACCTCAACCTGCACAAGACCTTCTCCACGCCTCACGGTGGCGGCGGCCCGGGCTCCGGTCCCGTGGCGGTAAAGAAGATGCTTGAGCCCTTCCTCCCCACGCCTCTCGTCGTCGAGGAAGCAGGCGGACGCTTGCGATTCGAATACAACCGTCCGCAATCCATCGGACGCGTGCGCATGTTCTATGGCAACGTCGGCATGCACGTTCGCGCGCTCGCCTACATCATGGCCAACGGCCCTGACGGACTCCGCATGACTACGGAAGACGCCGTGCTCAACGCCAATTACATTCGCAAAAAGCTGGATGGCATCTACGACCTGCCCTACAGAACGCCCTCGATGCACGAAGTCGTCTTCAGCGATCGCCTGCAGGCGAAGAACGGCATCAAGACCGGCGACATTGCGAAGCGCCTCATCGACTACGGCTTCCATCCTTACACGGTTTCTTTCCCGATGATCGTGCACGGCGCGCTGATGATCGAACCCACCGAGAGCGAATCGCTCGAAGAACTCGATGCTTTCATCGACGCGATGAAATCAGTAGCACAAGAGGCAGAAGAGAATCCGGAGATCATCCTGACCGCGCCGCATAACACCCGCATCTCGCGACTGGACGAAACCGGGGCAGCCCGCAAGCCCATCCTTCGCTGGAAGCCGCAGGCAGCCAAGACCGCAGCGGA
>JBBRZF010000204.1:0-5641 GCA_038236965.1 Terriglobales bacterium
AAGGGCAGGGCAAGAGCAAGAGCAAGGGCAGGGCAAGAGCAAGGGCAGGGCAAGGGCAGGGCAAGGGCAAGAGCAAGGGCAGGGCAAGGGCAAGAGCAAGGGCAGGGCAAGGGCAAGGGCAAGAGCAAGGGCAGGGCAAGGAAAAAACGCAGTTGGTTATTTTCGTTCTAAGGGGAAACTGAAGTAGAGCGTGTTTAGGCCGTTGTAGTTTGCTTTGCGTTCGGCGGGGGCGAAGCCCATGCGTTGGACTTGGACGGTGCAATTCTCGCAAGGTTGTTCGAGCGGGAATTCGTAGCGTCCATCTTTTTTGGTTTCGAAAATAGAGAGCTCCTTTCCGGTTGGATCCAGCAGGGAAACTTTGACGCGTGCGACGGGCCATCCGCCGGAGTCGGTGACGATGCCTTGGATGGCTCCGCGAAGGGGGAGTCCTTCGGGCGCGTATTGGGCCATGGCGTATCCGGGGCCACGGAGCGGGCGTCCGGCGAATTGTGCGGTGGATTTGCCGTGTTCGAGCGAGACGACGCCATTGACGATGACGTACTCGATACCGACGGAGGGACGATTGGAATCTTCGAAGGTGGCGACGTCGGCAACCTTATCGGGATCGAAGATGGTGATGTCGGCGAAGTAGTCGTTGCGCAGGAGTCCGCGTTTGTTGAGACGCAGGCGCTGTGCGGGGAGCGAGGTGAATTTGCGAATGGCGTCTTCGAGGCGGAGGACTCTCTGTTCGCGGACGTAGCGCGAGAGGATTCGCGGAAAGCTGCCCCAGGCGCGGGGATGCGGCTTCTGGTCGGCGAGCGGGCCGGTGACGTTGAGTTCGCCGTAATCGTTATCGACGCTGACCCAGGGCTGACGGAGCGCGAGTTTCATGTCGTCTTCGCTCATGGAGAAGTAGACGGCTCCGGTGTTGTCGTGGTCGGCGATGACGAGGTCGATGAGGGCGTCGAGCGGGTCCTTGTGATCGATGGCGGCGATTTGCGCGACGGTCTTGCCTTCGTAACGCTTGAGGTCGGGACTGAGGATGGAGTTGACGAGGATTCCGGCGGGGCCGCCGACGCCAGTCCACATATTCTCGAAGCCCTTGTTGCCGGCGATGTCGGCGCGGATGGCGGCGCGCTCTTTGGGATCTTTGAGGCGAGCGATGAAGGCGTCTACACCGCCGCGATGGTAGATGGGCGGAATGCTTGCGCCGAGAGAAGTTGCGGAGGCGATGTAAGGATACTGGTCGGCGGTGATGTCGAGTCCGCTGGCGCGAGCGTGTTCGATGGCGTCGACGACTTGCTGCATCTTGCCCCAGTTCTGGCGGCCAGAAACTTTCAGGTGGAAGATCTCGACGGGAATGTTGGCTTCGCGCGCGATGCGGAAAGTCTCTTCGAGCGCGGCGGCTTCGTCGTCGCCTTCGTTGCGCATGTGGGTGGCGTAGATGCCACCGCTTTCGGAAGCGGTTTTGGCGAGCGCGATGAGTTCGTCGGTGGAAGCGTAGTTGCCGGGCGCGTAAATGAGCGCGGTGGAGAGGCCCATTGCGCCGTCAGACATGGCGTCGCCGACCATCTCCTGCATCTGCTTGAGTTCGTCGGCGGTGGGAGCGCGATTTTCTGAGCCGAGGACCATGCGTCGCACAGTGGCGGCGCCGACGTAGGTTCCGATGTTGATGCCGGAACGTTGCTTAATGAGGCGGTCGAAATATTCATTGAGGGTGAGCCAGTCGGGCGTGAGCTTGTAGTGCTGGAAAAAGTCGCGGCTCTCGTTGCGAATGGCGTCGTTCATGGGCGCGACGCTATCGCCTTCTCCGGTGATCTCCGTGGTGATGCCCTGGGAAAGTTTGCTGAAGGCCTGCTTGTCGATGAGGAGGTTGAGTTCGGATTGGCCGAGCATGTCGATGAAGCCGGGAGCGACGATGAGTCCTCGGGCGTCGATGGTGCGCTTGGCGGTGACGCTGGGGTCGGCGTGTCCGATGAAGGCGATGCGGTCGCCGACGATGCCGAGGTCGGCATAGAGCCAGGGATTTCCGGAGCCATCGACGAGGCGTCCGTTACGAATGAGGAGATCGTAGTTCTGGGCGAAGAGCGAAGTGGAGGCGAGCAGGAGAAGGGCGAAGAGTCGGAGTTTCACGTCGGGAAGTGTAGCAGGAAGTTGCCGGTTGCCGGTTGCCAGTAAAGGCAAAATGTCGGTGGCGAAAGAAGTTTTCACCACGAAGACACGAAGAAAAGCAAAGTTGGGCGGGTGGTGGTGGTGGGGAGTGGAGGGGAGTTGTTGGAGGGAGAGAGAAAAGGTGGATTCGACTACGGCGCAAAAGCGCGCCTCCGCTCACCATGACACCAAAATCAAGGGCAAGGGCAAGAGCAAGAGCAACTACCGCGAGCGAGGGCGCTCGCGCCACATTGATCAAAGGCAAGAGCAAGGGTTATGTGAAGAGCATGGCGGCGAGGAGGGCCAGGCAGGCGGTGAAGATGGTGCTCAGGTAATTGACGGAGTTGTTGTCGAGGCGGGAGGGACGTTCGAGGGTGGCGCCGAGGAGGGAGTCGAAAAACATTCCGAGGATGGCGGTGAGGAGTGCGATGAGGAATCCGGCGGGGGAGATGAGTCTGAGCCACCAGCAGGCTAAGCAGACGATGGTTCCGGCAAGCAATCCGCAGATGGTTCCGATGAGGCTGATGGCGCCGTTGCTTCCGACGATGGCGGGTTGGAAGTTGGTGATGAGGTAGGCGTTGGGGCCGAAGGCCTGGCCGAGTTCGCTGGAGACGGTGTCGGCAGCGGCTTCGGCTAGAGCGGCGCACATGCCGATCATCAGCAGATTGCGGGCTTCGGAGACGAAGAGTGCGGGTAGGGCGACGAGGGTGGCGGCCAGGAGGTTGGCGAATACCTGTTGGGCGGAGCGTCCGGTGCGGTGCTCGGCGGTGCCGAGTTGAAGTTTTCGTGCGTAGCCGACCTGAGTGGCTGTCGCGGTGAGAACGAAGACGGTGAGGACGGCGAGGAATCCGGGCATCCCGGCGGAAAGAAATATGAGGAAGGTGACGATGGCTCCGGCGACGGCTCCGGACTTGGTGACGCCGCGAAGCAGATAGGCACAGATGGCGAAGACGACGGTGATGGCGAGCGCGGAGGGGGTACGCCAGAGCAGCAGACGGAGTGTGTAAGGCGCGACGTAGAGGATGGCGGCGGACAGGTTCATGCGAGCAGCCGGAGTGTGTAAGGCGCGACGTAGAGGATGGTGGCGGACAGGTTCATGCGAGCAGCCGGGCGGGAGCAGCCCTGGTTCGGTGAAGAACTCTGGCGGCACAACGTCCGGTGATGCGCATCCTAACAGACGTTCCCCTGAGTACCAACTGCGAGGGCCGCAGGTGTGTCTGCGGTACGCAAACTTATTATGAGGTGAAGGATGCCAGCATCTGTGTGGTCGGGTTACTTGACGTTTGGACTGATTTCCATGCCGGTTCGCCTGTATTCAGGGGCGCGTGGAGAATCGATCTCCTTTCACATGCTGCACCGTGATGACATGACGCGGATCAAGCAGCAGCTTTACTGTCCGCATGATGAGCGGGTGGTGGAACGGAGCGAGATCGTGAAGGGCTATGAGTATCGCAAGGGCGAGTACGTTGTGCTGGAGCCAGAGGAGATCAAGAAGATAGAACCGAAGACGGCGAAGGCGATGGAGATATTGGAGTTCGTGAAGGCGGGCGATGTGGACCCCATCTATTTCGAGTCGTCCTATTACATGGTAGCGGAGGAGGCGGGGAAGCGTCCGTATGCGTTACTGGCGCGGGCGCTGGAGGAGACGAGCTATGTCGCCATCGCCAAGCTGACGATGCATAACCGGGAGTACACGGTGTTTCTGCGTCCTTATGAAAAAGGAATGATGTTGCACACGATGTACTACTCGGACGAGGTGAAGGAGATGGAAAACTTCGGCACCGAGAACACGGAGCTGAAAGAAGCGGAGGTGAAAATCGCTCATCAGTTGATCAACGCTCTGGCGGCGGAGTGGGAGCCGGAGAAATATCACGACACTTTTCAGGACAATCTGAAGGCGCTGATACAGGCGAGGCTGGAGGGGCGTGAGGTGACTGAGGTGGAGAAAGTTGGGAAGCCTGCTCCGGTAGTGGACCTGATGGCGGCGCTGAAGCAGAGCCTGGCCAGCATGGAAGGTAAAAAGGGAGCAGGACGGGTTTCGGCGGAGGAGAAATCGGACGAAGTGAAGGTTACGGGCAAGAAGGGACCTCAGCGGGAAAGGACGGCAAGGAAGAAGAGCGCCGCATAGGGAAGGCGGTGCTTGGGCGAGAGCGGCTCTATCAGCTACAATAGGATTTTCCCGACAAGAACCCGGAAGCGGGTGGAGCGCGCATGAAATATATGTGGAAGGCCGTTGCTGCGGCCGTCCTGCTGTGCAGCATTTTTGAACTGGGTTGTGGAGACACGTTTCGCCAGATCGCGACGCCGATCCTCCAGCCTGCGGGCGATCCTGCGCTATTTGACATGGTTGTGGTTGTGCAGAGCGCGGGCGATACGGCCAACGGATTTGTGCAGCAGATCGAGGTAAGCGGCGATAGCAACATCGGTGAAAAGCCAATCGGCGCAGGGGCGACGATGGGTGCGCTGGATCCCTCCGGCAGCTTGATGTTCACGGCTAATACGGCGTCCAACGATGTAACGGCAATTTCGGTCAGCTCATTCGCCGAGGTAACCATTAGTCTGCCGAAGGTGCAGGGTGCCGGAGCGGGGCCCACTTATATCGGTGGCACAAAGTCCGGTACGATGTACGTCGCAGTCGCGGGGAGAACGCCGGATGCATGCAGCCTTCCGGCGAATGCTGCCCCGAACTCCGGCTACGTCGGCGTGATTGACTCGACAAACTTGACGCTGGTGAAGCCCATTTGCCTCAAGGATCAGTCTAGCGGTCAGGAAATGTTGAATCCCAGTTTTCTGGTGCAATCGGCGAATACGTTAAAGGTTTACGTTTTGGACTCGACGACGAGCCAGATGGCAATCATCGATGCAGCATCGGGGACCCTGGATAAGATCATTTCCGTCGGTTCACAGCCGTCGTTTGCCACGCTGAGTTTTGACCAAAGCTACCTGTACATCCTGAACAAGGGCAGCAACAACATCTCGATCTTCCGTATCTCGGACCAGACGCTGCTTCCGACCACGGTTTCGACGGGCGGTACGGGCAGCGGATTCATGCTGACGGACACACACTTGAACCGTCTGTATGTGACGAACACGGGTTCGGGAACGATCTCGGCATTCGACATCAGCAACCCGGTTTCGCCGACGGTCATTGGCGGCGGCCCGGTCACGGTAGGACCCAGCCCTGTGTCGCTGACCGCGCTGCGTGATGGCACTCGCGTGTACGTGGCGAACGGCGGGAACGGGACGGTAACGGAGCTTCTGGCTTCGAATCTTTCAACGATCAAGACGATCACGGTGAACAGCACGGCGGGCGCGACGACGAACAACATCGTTTCTTCGAACGACTCGAGCCGTGTTTATGTTACCTCGAAGGATCCGACGAACCTGAGCAACGGCACTACCATCTTCCGTACGTTGGACGACAGCACGGTTACGACGATCAAGTCTCCAAAGCTGGACTCGACGTGTACGACGGGGTGCCAGTTGTTCAATCCGACGTACGTGTTCACAA
>JBBRZF010000205.1:0-5600 GCA_038236965.1 Terriglobales bacterium
CGGAGAGAGGCCGGGACCGCGGTTCGGCTCCGGCTTCAACACCTGTTGAACGTGTCCGCCGTCATTGTCGCTCGACGGCTTGATGCGTTCCGGAAGCGGCTTGCCTTCGATGATCAACTGAATCTCGTTGGCATCCAGTACTTCGCGTTCCAATAGCGCAGCGGCGATGTCGTGCATCACGCGATGGTTCTCATTCAGGATGAGGTGCGCAGCCTGATAGCCCTCGTGCGTGAAGCGCTTCACCTCTTCGTCGATCAGGACGGCAGTCGCCTCGGAGAAATCGCGATGTTGACTGATCTCGCGTGCGAGGAATATCTGCTCATCCTTCTTGCCGAAGGTGATGGGCCCCAGCTTCGACATGCCAAACTCGCAGACCATCTTGCGCGCCAATTCACTGGCGCGTTCGATGTCGTTGCCTGCGCCGGTCGTCATCGTTCCCAGGAAGAGCTCCTCGGCGATGCGGCCGCCCATCATGATGGCCAAACGCGTTTCCAGGTACTCGCGCGTGTAGGTGTGCTTGTCGTCGAGCGGCAGCTGCATGGTCACGCCCAAGGCCATTCCTCGAGGAATGATGGTGACCTTGTGCAGCGGGTCCGCTTCCTTCGACAGCACCGCGACCAGCGCGTGTCCGGCTTCGTGGTAGGCCGTGACCCGTTTTTCGCCATCGGAGAGGATCATGGACTTGCGTTCTGCGCCCATGAGTACCTTGTCCTTGGCGAGCTCAAAGTCGTACATGAGCACGGTCTTGCGGTTCTGGCGGGCAGCGAGCAGCGCGGCTTCGTTGACCATGTTGGCCAGGTCGGCGCCACTGAAGCCCGGTGTTCCGCGAGCCAGGATGGAAAGATCGACGTCGTCGTTCAAGGGAATCTTGCGGGTATGCACGCGCAGGATCTCTTCGCGACCGCGAACGTCCGGGCTATCGACCACCACGCGGCGGTCAAAGCGTCCGGGACGCAGAAGCGCCGGGTCAAGAACGTCGGGACGGTTAGTCGCGGCGATGAGGATAACGCCTTCGTTGGATTCAAATCCGTCCATCTCCACCAGCAACTGGTTCAGCGTCTGCTCGCGCTCATCGTGTCCGCCGCCGAGACCGGCGCCGCGGTGACGACCCACAGCATCGATTTCGTCGATGAAGATGATGCAAGGCGCATTCTTCTTGCCCTGTTCGAACAAATCGCGAACGCGGCTTGCGCCAACGCCGACAAACATTTCAACGAAGTCCGAGCCAGAGATGGAGAAGAAGGGAACGTTGGCTTCGCCGGCAACCGCGCGGGCCAGCAGCGTCTTGCCTGTGCCCGGAGGTCCGACCAGCAGTACGCCTTTCGGAATGCGTCCGCCCAGCTTCTGGAACTTTTGCGCTTCGCGCAAGAATTCGATGATCTCCCGCAGCTCCTCCTTCGCTTCATCCACGCCAGCGACGTCTTTGAACGTCACCTTCTTCTGCTGCATGCTGAGCAGCCGGGCGCGGCTCTTGCCGAATGAAAGCGCTTTGTTTCCGCCCGTCTGCATCTGGCGAATCATGATGAACCACAACGCGCCCAATAGGATGAGTGGAGCCAGGTTGATGAGGATGGCGCCGTAGCTTCCGCCGCTCGTGTCCTTGATGTTGACGCCGACGCCCTTGTCTTGCAGCGTCTTGTACATATCAGGGAAATTGGCGGGCACATTGGTGTGGAACGTACGCTTGCCGTCAGAGAACTTGCCATGCGCTTCCGTACCGGCGATGTTAACTTCCTGGATCGTACCCTTGTTCACTTCTTGCATGAACTGGGTGAAATTTAGGTCCTGCTCTTTTTGGCCGGTACCATTGACGCGAACGACCTGCCACAGCAGGACGCCCGACAGGATGATCACCAGCCAGAACACGACTTGTTTTACCGTCGAATTCACAGATTGCTCCTAGGTTGGAAAGCAGAAAAAACGTCAGCTAACCACGAAAGACTCGGGACGCTCAATGGAATTAGATGCGGCAGGAGTAGGACGGATACGGTTTTTCGACCCCAACTAAACGATTGTAACCGTTTTGGTAATTATTTTCGGGTGTTAGGGCCTAAATTCCAGTATCTAAGCCATCATCGAACGAGGCCACGTAAGGCAGATTTCGACCTAGATTCGGGCCTCCCAGTCCGTATCCCACCACATAGGGCGAATCGATGAGGAAGCCGAAGTAATCCGGACGCAGCGAAACTCGTCGTTGCGATTGGCGGTCCAGCATCACAGCCACACGCGCCGACACCGCACCCCGCGTCAGCAGGTTCCTCAACAGGAACTCCGTGGTCACCCCCGATTGGATAAGTCCTTCTACAAGTAGGGTTTCGTGACCATGGACTTCCAGTTCCGGGCTGAAGAATATCTCCGTGCTGGCAATGGTGCCTTCCATTTTTTCGCTGATGAATGGCTTTATAAAATGGCAGACGACCGGAACCTCGAGTTGGCGTATCAGGTCGGCGGCGAACACAAATCCGTTTTCCAGCACGCAAACCACGTGCAGGGTCTTGCCCTCGTAGTCCGCCGAAATCTGGCGCGCCATGTCCCGCACGCGCTTCTGTATCTGCTCAGCGGTGACAACCACGTTAAGTGTTTCGGGAAGACCTTTTTCCTTGCTCACAGTCCCTCTTTCTACTACGCCACTTCTATGGTCCCTCAGCTTCGAACTCGATGACCACAGCCGGGCCGCCATCTTCACCACCGGCGAAATCGGCAGCAACCGCCAGTCCGCGAATCCAAACGATGCGATCGCCGCTCAGCACGACCGGCCACAGGGCTTTCTCCGGATGCACGATCTTCTTCTCTTGCAGAAGTCGTTTCACCTTTTCTTCAGAGCGGGCACGCAGCGGGCGGAATCGGTCCCCGGCACGCCAGTTGCGAACTACAAGCTCTGCGCCAAGGGCATCCGAGTTCAAGAGCGTGGCCGGATTATACGCCCCGCCTGCCTCTGTGGCGGTGACCATTCGCGCTCGTACCACGGCCTTCAACTCCGGAATGTGCGCCTCCCCGGGGATGGGAAGCCGGTATTCGTAGGAAGCTGGCGGAGTCTTCATCCCTGCTTCCCCGCGAAATTGCAGCAGTCGCCGTCCCTCGCGGCGAACCACTTCGGCGAAGCCTCCTCTGAGCTGCACACGTCGGGGAGCATTGGGCACGGCCAACGCCAGCAGCGATTCCACCTCCGCGAATTCAAGACGGAGATCGAGTTGGCTATGCGCCTCGGCAATCAAAACGCGGCTGTGCAATGCCAGCGGCAATGCAATCAAATCATCGAAATCGAGGCCCCGTTGCGCGGCGACATCTCGAACCAGCGAAGCCTGCGTCTCTCGCGTCAGTTGCGTCCAGTAGTCGTGGTCGTTGCGGGCCAGGGCGGCTAGATTGCCAAGAGCGTCGCGGACGCCGGGACTGTAATCGCTCTCCAGCAGCGGCAGCAGTTCATGGCGAACTCGGTTGCGCAGAAAATCGCGGTCGGTATTGGACTGGTCCTCGCACCAGGGCTGCCCGATGGAGTCCAGGTACGCGATGATGGCCGTGCGCGGCGCACCCAACAGAGGCCGAATGACGCGGCCCCCGTGTGCCCGTGGATAGATGCCGCCCAGTCCGCGCGTCCACGCTCCGCGAAGAAAGCGCAGTAACACCGTCTCCGCCTGGTCGTCGGAATTATGCGCGGTAGCTACCACTTCCAGCGTGCCTGCGGAAACCAGTTCGTCGAAATAACGGTACCGCAACGCGCGCCCCGCAGCTTCCAAGCCGAGCCGATGCTTGCGCGCATAAGTGGGCGCGTCTTCCCTTTTGAGATGGAGGTCCAGTCCATGGGCCGCTGCCAACTCCCGCACAAACTCCGCATCCGCGTCGGCCTCTTCGCCCCGAATCCCGTGGTGCAGGTGTACAACCGAGAGAACTACGCCGAGCTCCGCGCCAAGCTCCAGCAGCGCGCGCAGCAGCGCAACCGAATCCGCGCCGCCGGATACGGCGACACCAACACGGTCGCCCGCACGAAGCAGGCCATCTTCCCGGATGTAGTTTCGCACCGTTGAAAGCACGAAAACATAGTACAGCGGAGCCGCGCGAAGGTGAGTCTGGAAATCTTTGGGAGCGGACGGTAGGTCGCCGTCCGGCAGGGACTAAGCCGTAAGACGCTATCTCAGAATGGGAGGTTCCGAAGGCGAACTTGCCGCCGCAGCTAGTTCGGCGACGAACTTTTCGAGCTTCGCGCGATCGCTGTCTTCCATGCTGTCAAAGCGAACGCCCATACCTACCGCCGCATGAGAAGTGCAGACCTCTCCTTGGGCGCGGATCACCACGTCGGACAGATTTAGTACCAGCGATATCCTGGCTCCTGGCGGCAGCGCGTAGGTTACATCCACGTAACATCCCTGCACACTGATGTCGCTCACTCCCAGGTGCATGGGGTGCGCCGAACCTTCCTGCCAGATGGAGATTGCGCCCTTGCAGTAGTAGCGATTCACGGTGCGGCGCTCGGGTCGCTCCGCCGTGGCGGCTTGCGAAAAATCTAAGCCCCAGATGTTCTGCGAGGTATCCATCGCGCGAAGAACGATCTGCCCGACCGTGGAGGTAGTCGCACCCACGGCGGTGACCCGGAAGCGTCCCTTGCGTCCTTCGCAGGAAATTCCCAGCACGTCATTCAGGGTGACCTTGACGACGAATCCGGAGAGGCAAACTTCTCCGGCGCTCACTGCCTCGGTCACAGCCTCTTGCTTGAAGGGACGGCCCGACGCATCCATACCCCAGATGCGCACGTGAAATTTCACCGCGAGACTAGGCCCGGAAATTTCCAGTTGAGGGTGGGAAGCCGCCTCAAGTAAGAAGAAGGGGAAATCTCGTCGCCCTTATGCGTCAGTCCGTTACCAGCGTAGATTGATGCGCTCCAAGTGCGAGGGCTCCGGCTGCTCCTGCTCCTGCGCGCGTCTGGCACTCGGTCGCATCGCGGCGGTCGCGGAGCAGATCAAGGCAATGAAGAAGAGAAGAGTCACAAAGGCTGGATAGGTGTACTGGATGCTCATGATCCAGAGCACGGCAACAATAGCGAAGACGATCCACATGGGGCCACCCTCAGACCCGCAATGTGTTTGCTCCGGGTCCGAACTACTCCTTACTTTGAGAGTAGCTAGCGAACCCGGGATGCCAACAAAAAGCTATTTGCTGCGGAGCACTAAGCCGGGCGTTCGTAGTTGCCAGAAACTCAGTAGCTCACCGTTCACACACGCCATTGGTCGGCGCGCCAGTCCTTAACGGCCAACTTGATGTCTTTACTTTGCATGCGACTCGCCAGCGTCTGCTCGACGAGGCTGGGAATCTCAGCGTCCGATGCGAAGCGGAGCGCTATTAACTGACGCTCGCTCAATTCGCCGATGCGCGAGCGCAAAGGCTCGCCCAACAGCATTGAGAGACGCAAACGTTCTTCCAGGCGAATCACGCGGTCCTGCACCCTGAGTGCATAGATTCGAGCTGTAAAGGCCAAAGCGACCAGCGCAGCGCAAACGATAACCGCCCAGATGGAATGCATGTTCGGATGACGCGCAGCGATAACTCCGCTCCCGATGAAAGTGATGACAAGGATTGGAATGATGAAGAAATGGAATAGCGGTTCGTAA
>JBBRZF010000206.1:0-5578 GCA_038236965.1 Terriglobales bacterium
CGTGCAGTTGGGGAAACTATACGGGTTCGAGGTATTCGGCACGTCGTCGAGCGATGAAAAGCTGGAGCGACTGAAGCCGTATGGGCTGACTTACGGACTCAACTATAAGAATGAAGATTACGAGGCGCGCGTGAAGGAGATCACGGGCGGAAGCGGAGTGGACATCGTCTTCGACAGTCTGGCGGGCGAGCACACGGCGAAGAGTCTGCGCTGCTGTCGTGAGTATGGGCGAGTGATGATGTATGGGAACAACAGCGGCGAGCGTCCGCGACTGGATTCGGGTGCGATGTATGCGCGCTGCCTGAGCGTCCACGGGATCTGGTTGAGCAAGCTGTCGCAGGATTCTGCGCTGATGAAGAAGGCGCTGGATTCGATGATGCCGTTCATCGAAAGCGGCGCTTTGAAGCCAATTGTTTGCCAGACGTTTCCAATGGAGAAGACGGCGGACGCGTTTCGTTTGCTGACGGAGCGCAAGAATTTTGGAAAAGTCGTGGTGAAGGTCGCATGACGAAATCGAAGGACATAATGTTGGCAGACAAACTGGATTTGCGGCGATGGATTTGTGTCTGAAAATGTGCGTGTGGCGCGAGTCTGCGCGAATTCTTGCTAACGAGCTTTATTCTGCTTCGTCTATTGCTCAGACCGGGAACTTTCCGGGCGAAGTTAGCGTCTACATATATAGCGCTATTACAAACGAACAGGTACGCGCTGATTCTACGGCCTTCTGGCTGTTCGTTTGTCAGACGGATAATTGGGCACGGGTGGGGAAACTCGCGCCTACATCAGATTTTGGGACAAGAAATCAATCAAGGAGATCCACACAATGAAGTCTATTCTTAAGGTACTTATATTCGCAGTTGCGATCACGATGTGCTTGTCGGCCTTCGCAGCAACTTCTGGCGATGTAACCCTTCGTTCGGAAGCGACACTCGGCACGACGAAACTGCCTGCCGGCACTTACAAGGTGACCGTAGATGGCAAGGGCACGGATGTAAAGATCACTTTCACGCAGGGCAAGAAAGTCATCGCCACGGCAACCGGCACGCTGCAAGAGAGCAAGACCGCTCCTGAGTTCTCTGCGGTTGTGACCGACGCAAAGAATGGCAACAATATCTCGGAAGTTCGCGTTGCCAAGGTAAAGGGCTCCATCGTTGTAAACCAGTAATTTTCTGGAACGCATTATCGGGAGGCATCCGGAGATACGGATGCCTCTCTTTTTTTGTTCTGCCGGATTGAAGTGGATCGGGCTCCGCAGGTGGCGCATCGAATGGGATTACTACTTCGGAGAGCAAATCGATGGCGATACCACCGGGCACTACTTCTGCACAACGCGAACTGGGTGATTTGGGATTTGGAAGTGTTTTATCGTCGCGTTCGCATTTCCGGATGCTGAACCGCGATGGTTCTTACAATGTGCGCCTCGGGCATGGGCGAGTGATCGACCGGATCTTCAGTTTTCATGCGTTGATCACGATGCCGTGGCCGCGTTTCCTGGGACTGCTCGGCGTGGGATACCTTGTGGTGAATCTGTTGTTTGCCTTGGGGTTCGTGGCTTGTGGGCCGGGAGCGCTGACGGGAAACGTGGGCATCTCGGAATTTCAGCGTGCGTTTTTCTTCAGCGTGGATACGTTTGCGACGATTGGATACGGCAATGTTTCTCCGGCGACACTGGCGGCGAATCTGTTGGTGACGGTGGAGGCAATGGCGGCCTTGTTGGGATTCGCAATTGCGACGGGATTGATTTTTGCGCGCTTTTCGCGTCCGGTGCCGGATATGCGATTCAGCGAGTCGGCGCTGCTGGCTCCCTACAATGACACCACGGCTTTTGAATTCCGCGTAGTGAATGGAAGACGGAATCAATTGGTGAATGTGCAAGCGGTGGTAACGCTCAGTCGTTTCGAGATATCGGAAGGCAAGCGAATGCGCAAGTTTCATCAATTGGATCTTGAGCGCGATGGCGTTGCGTTCTTCCCGCTGAGTTGGACGGTGGTGCATCCCATCCATGAACAGAGCCCGCTTTATGGTTGGACAAGAGAGTCGCTGGCGGCGGCGGAATCGGAGTTCTTCGTGCTGCTGACGGCCGTGGATGAAACCTATGCGCAGACCGTGCACAGCCGCGCATCGTACACGGCGCACGAGTTGGTAGAAGGACGGAAGTTCGCGATGATGTTCAGCGAGCAATCGGACGGATATCTGCTGGATCTGCAGAAATTGAACTTGTTGCAATGAAGAGAGGAAATTTTAAGATTTACGGATTGCCGGATTTTGGGATTGAAAGTCTAAGTCAAAAACGCGCCACGGATGTACACGGATATAACAAGACGGAGCAGGATGGTCAGGGGCTAAAGCCCCGCGATGGGGAAATTGCTTTCGGCACGACTGAAGTCGTGCCCTGATACAAACCATTCTTGCTGGTTGTA
Organism: Terriglobales bacterium; assembly: GCA_038236965.1. Lineage (GTDB taxonomy): Bacteria > Acidobacteriota > Terriglobia > Terriglobales > Acidobacteriaceae > JBBRZF01. The sequence continues at coordinate 2,421 of JBBRZF010000206.1, forward strand.
AGATGGCGCGAGTTACAGGCATCAGGTCCGGATCTTCAATCCGGCAGTCCAAATCGGGCAATCCGGAGATCGATTTACCTGGTCTGCAAGTTCACGAAACGTATGTCGGGTACGGCCTGGTTCCAATCTCCAGAGACATGCTCAAGGGTTAGGCGAACGGTCTTTGCCTGACCCGGCGGAAGAGGCGACATGCTGAGGTCGGTGATGTCGGGAAATCCGCCGAGTTGGGGCTGCAGGACGTGAATCGGGACGACTTCTTTTTGAACGATCTCTCCGAGCGTGTTCTTGAAGGTGGCTTCTATCTGTCCGTTGGCGACGGTCAGTGAGCCAGCGTTTGTCAATTTGAAATCGAGATAGGTGACGGTGGCACCGACGAAGTTCTTAGCTTCGCTGACGGTCGCGTCCGAGACCTTGAGATTGGGGGCGTAGGGATTCTCCTGCGCGGGCGGGGTGGGAGCGTTGCGGCTGACGAGCGCGATGCCGGCGACGATGAGAATCACCAGCGTGAGTCCGATGACCATCGGCACCCAGTTGCGCTCAGGCGCCTCAGCAGGACGAAGTTCGTATGGTTCTGCCATAGCGGGCCAATTGTAGCGCAAAGTCGGCAGGCGAATCGGATACGGCGGCTAATCAGCAGCGGTTGACGGCCTTGGCCAATGCGCCGGGAGGGGAGCGGGGCCGACTTCCGGGGAGCCGCACGCGAGGTGGCGGCGCGGCTCGGACTGAGTTTCAGAAAAGCTTAGCGAATCTCGCCCTTGTTCTTCCTGAAGATGTGGCGAGTGATGAGGTAGATGACGACGGGACCGGCGGCAGTGATGGCGATATCGCGGATATTCCCCGAAATTGGTTCGTTGGAAGTTTGGTGATCGTAGAGCTCCTTGGCCACTCCGGAACTGATTCCGGCGAGGAGTCCCAGTTTAGGCTTCTTGGTCAACTGGGTAACGGTGTAGCTGATTCCCGTTCCGGCAGCGACATGAAGGAATTTCCGGGAGACTTGAGTGTCTTCCTGGGCAAGAGCGGGCACGGCAGACGACACGGCGAGAGCGGCCAGCAACAAAGTTGCAAGGAGCTTTTTCACGTGGTTCCCCTAAATTGTGTGATGGAGGGGCCCGATTCCCCTGCGCAAAGAATAAGAGACTTCTTAGAATTGTTGGATGCCTCCAGAGTTGAAGCTGGATGTTACCTTGGTGGAAGAAATTGGCCCCAAAAAGGGAGAGGATGGCTCCGCAAGTCATTCCTATTATGGGACTTATGGTAGGTGGACGTTTTGCGGCGATTGGAGACGAGCGGAAGTAATGAGTGGCAGTTTGAAAGTCAAAAGCCAAGGTCGGGCATAGGTGGGCGCCGATCTTGAGTTAAAAAGGGCACGAACGATGAGTTCGTGCCCTTTTTGTTGCTTTAAAGTTGAGCGAGCTATTCGCCGGCGACTGTCATGCCGTCTATTCGCAGGGTGGGGCAAGCGACGGAGCCGCGGAAGACGAGGTCGTTGCCGATCTCGGCGATGTTGTTGAGCATGTCCTTGAGATTGCCGGCGACGGTGATCTCTTCGACAGGGAAAGCCTGTTCGCCATCCTTGATCCACATGCCGGATGCGCCGCGCGAGAAGTCTCCGGTGACGAGGTTAACGCCGAAGCCGAGGAATTCGGTAAGGTAGAAGCCGTCCTTGATGTCGGCAATGATTTCTTTCGGGGCTCGCGGGCCGGGCTGGAGGAAGAAGTTTCCGGCGCCGATGCCGGGAGTTCCGGCGAGTCCGCGGGAGGCGTTGCCAGTGGTCTGCATGCCGAGCTTTTTCCCCGTGTAGGTGTTAAGCAAATACGATTTCAGCTCGCCGTTTTCTATGACGACGGTGCGACGGGTGGGAATTCCCTCGCCGTCGAAGGGACTGGAGCCGAAGCCTCCGGGAATGGTTCCGTCATCGATGACGTTGATGTTGCTGCCTGCAATCTTTTCTCCGAGCTTGCCTGCGAGGAACGATGCGTGACGATAGACACTGTCGCCATTGATGGCTTCGAAGATGTGGTCGAGCAGAGCGCGGGAGACATTGGGATCGAAGACGATGGGGACGCGCGTGGTCTTGACCTTGCGAGCGCCGATGCGGCGGAGGGTGCGTTCGGCGGCGATGCGTCCCACTTCTTCGGGCGAATCGAGTTTGGTGATGGTGCGAGAAACGGAGTACCAGAAATCGCGCTGCATGTTTCCGTTTTCGTCCTGCGCGATGGGCACGGCGGAGACGGAACAGTAGGAGCGGCGATAGTCGCCGACGAATCCGTTGGAGTTGGCGAGGACTTTGGAGCCGACGGCGGCGTCGAAGGAACCGCCTTCGGAATTCTTGATGCGCGGGTCGGCGGAGGTGGCGGCTTTTTCGGCGCGACGCGCGTAGTCGATGCGGTCGGCCGTGGAGAGCGAATAGACGTCGTCGTAATAAAGATCGAGATCCGTTGATATAGAGCCGAGCAGCGATGCGTCGGGAACTCCAGCGAAGGGATCTTCCGAAGTGAACTTGGCTAGCTCAAGGGCGGAGGCGACCATCTGCTTGACGCCTTCGGGAGAGAGATCGCTGGTCCAGGTGCTGGCGGCGCGCTGTCCGCGAAAGACGCGGATGCCGAGCGCCTTGGAGCCGGACTCCTTCAAGGTCTCAACCTCGCCGAGACGAACGACGGTGGAGAATTCAGAGCCATCGCGAGCGACGGCTTCGGCGGCGGTTGCGCCACCCTTCATCGCCTGCGCGACGACGTCGGCGGCTAGCTGTTTCAAATCGAGAGCGATTGCGGTTTCAGTAGGCATGAGTTTAGTCGTTAGTTCTGTGATCTCTAGTACGTCCGAAATTTATTTAGAGCGGTGCCGGACGAGGCGTCCGGGGCCACGCAAGTCAAAATCAAAAATCTAATTCAAAATCAAAACCAAGAACATCACGCTTATTTGCCGGTGCCGCCCACGGTGAGGCGATCGATCTTCAAGGTCGGAATGCCGACGCCTACGGGAACGGATTGTCCGTCTTTGCCGCAGGTGCCGACGCCTTCGTCGAGTTGCAGATCGTTGCCGACCATGGAGACGCGGGTGAGCACGTCGGGGCCGTTGCCGATGAGGGTTGCGTTCTTCAGGGGCGCGGTAATCTTTCCGTCTTCGATCATGTAGCACTCGGAGGCGGAGAAGACGAA
>JBBRZF010000207.1:0-5570 GCA_038236965.1 Terriglobales bacterium
CGAACTTCGGATCGCTCAGGCGATGCTGCAGCGGGCCGTCGCTGGTCAGAAGCATTAGACCCTCGCTATCGATATCGAGTCTACCAACCGGATAGACATCGGGGACATTCACGAACTGCCCGAGTGCGCGTTCCCCGGAGAACTGGCTGAGCACTCCGTACGGCTTGTGCAATAAGAGGTAACGATGGGCCACACGTTCATATTACTCTGCAAGTGATGACACGAAGACAATGGCTGGCCGCAATGATCGCCTCACCCGCTGCGTTGGCTCAACAGACAAGACCCAATTTTGTTTTTATTCTCGCCGACGATCTTGGCTGGTCCGACCTTGGCTGCTACGGCGCTGACCTGCACGAGACTCCAAATATCGATCGTCTCGCCAAGCAATGCGTGCGCTTCACCAATGCCTACTCGGCCGCCCCCGTCTGCTCGCCGACGCGTGCTTCCATCATGACCGGCAAGCATCCGGCGAAACTCCACATGACGACGTGGCTTGAAAACGCGGAGCATCCGGCGAAGAATCGCAAGCTCCTGCCGCCCATCACAAGGGAGAATCTGCCGCACGAAGAAGTAACCATCGCCGAAGTGCTGCACGATGCGGGCTACCGCACGGCTATTGTCGGCAAGTGGCATTTAGGGACGGCCGGAAACTATCCGGAGACGCAAGGGTTCGACATCAACATCGGTGGAACGTTTTGGGGCGCACCGCCAACTTATTTCTATCCGTATAAGGCCATGCAGTCGAACGGCGAGTTCCGCTATGTGCCCCATCTCGAAAACGGAAAGCTTGGCGAATACCTGACGGACCGCCTCACCGATGAGGCATTGAAGATAATCGATTCGGCGAAAGGGAATCTGTTTTTTCTCTACCTCGCGCATCACACGGTTCACACGCCGATCGAAGCCAAGCAGCCAATGACGGAGAAGTACGAGAAGAAACTGAAGCCGGATTTGCACCACAAGAACGCAAAGTACGCGGCGATGACGCAGAGTCTTGATGAAAGCGTCGGCCGCGTATTGGCGAAGCTCGATGAATTGAATCTCACGAAGAACACGATCGTGATTTTTTCTTCGGACAACGGCGGATTTATCGGCCAGTCAATCACCGATAACTTCCCGTTGCGCTCCGGCAAAGGCTCGCTCTACGAAGGCGGCGTGCGCGTGCCGCTGATGGTCCGCTGGCCCGGCGTTACGCCCGCGGGCGCTGTGTCGCATGAACCGGTCGTGTCGGCCGACCTCTATCCTACGATGCTCGCGATGGCCGGGCTTGCCGGGGACGAGAAACACAATCGCGATGTTTATGGAAAGAGCATCGCGCCGCTACTGCGGCAGCCTGCTTCAAAACTCGACCGGGACGAATTGTTCTTCCACTATCCGCATTACTACCCGACCACCACACCGGTCAGTGCGATCCGCGCGCGCGACTGGAAACTGCTCGAATACTTCGAGGACGGTCAACTTGAGTTATACAACCTGGCCAACGATCCCAGCGAGAAAAACAACCTCGCCGCCACGATGCCGGAGAAAGCGCGCGAGCTGCGTACCCGCCTGAACTCTTGGCGCATCACCACGGGCGTGCAACTTCCGACGCCGAACGTCAAACCGCCGGCTTGATGTTTTGATTCACGTTGAAGAAATTCTTCGGGTCGTATTTGGCTTTGACCGCGGCAAGGCGATCATAGTTATCGCGATAGGTCGCGCGGATGCGGTCTTCGCCTTCTTCCATCATGAAGTTCACGTAGGCGCCGCCCGCACCGTATGGATGCAAGGCGTCATAGTACTTCTTCGCCCATTCGGTAATCTTGTCCTTGTTCGCCGGATCCGGATCGACGCCCACAATTACCTCGCTCCACACCGCATCGCGGTAGCTCCACGGCGTTTCACTATTCGACACTCTGTGCGCAGCGCCGTTCACCGGATAGAGATGCATGCTGGAGTGGAGAGTCGGCATCAGCGCGCCGTGTTCGATATGCAGGGCGATCGCTTCGTCGCTCAGTTCCTTAAAGAAATCCGCCTTCCAATACCATTGCAGACCGGTGGGATATAGCCCGTCGAACATGCCTTGCAACATTGGGAACGGCATTTGCACGAAGAATTCGAACGCGGGCGGCCGGTAAGTACGGAGCGGATCCAGCATTTGATTCGCCTGCTCCATGGAGCCGTTGTAGCACCACACGATGGCGCACATCTTCTTGAAGTGGAGGTGCTCCGGGAACGGCGGTCCGGGCGGAACAGTCATAAACGCGAAGAACCCGCTGATATCCTCCGGCGCCGAAACGATGAATTCCCGATACCACTTCATGACATCCGCGGCTTGGTCCATTTCCCACAACATCGGACCGGCACAAACCATCATTACTGGATGAGCCTGGAACAGGAACGACGTGACGACGCCGAAATTGCCGCCACCTCCCCTGATAGCCCAGAAGAGATCGCTGTTCTGCTTGGCGTTTGCAACGACGAACGAGCCATCGGCGAGAACTACATCCGCCGCCAGCAGGTTGTCGATGGTGAGCCCATACTTGCGCGTCAAGTGGCCGAGTCCGCCGCCGAGCGTCAGACCGCCGACGCCGGTGGAAGAGACGATTCCAGACGGCACGGTCAGCCCGAATGGATGCGTCGCGTGATCGACGTCGCCCCATTTACTCCCGCCTCCCACGCGCACCGTGTGTGCCGCGGGATCGACGTGAACGTACTGGATGGGAGAAAGGTCTATGACAAGGCCGTCATCGCAAATGCCGAGCCCACCCGCATTGTGTCCGCCGCCCCGTATGGAAACCCGGATTCCATTCTCCTGTCCAAAGCGAACTGCAGTAATGACATCGGCGACGTCTACGCACTTGGCGATTAGACGCGGCTTTCGGTCGATCATCCCGTTGTAGACTTTTCGTGCCTCCGCGTAGCCAGGATCTTGCGGCTCAATGAGCTGACCGCGTAGCTGGCTTTTGAACTGTGCAATTGTTTCTTGCTGTAACATGGTCTCCTTCCTTGATCGCTTGACACTTAAGCGCGTTTTTATATTTTGCCATGGATTTCGTTCCATGGCGAGATAATAGTGCAATGAGATCATTCCTCTGGATGTTGCCGCTTCTCCTTTTAACATCGCTCGACGCGCAGACGCGCCTGAAGGCAAATATCGAACGCATCACGCGATCCGTCAACGCGCAATGGGGCATTTACGTTAAGTGCATCGAGACCGGCGAGGAGATCGTGATTGACGCCAATCGCCAGATGGATACCATGAGCGTCATCAAAATCCCGTTGATGGCGGAGGCGTTTCGACAGATTGAGGACGGGAAATTCAAACTCGACGACCGCGTAACGCTGAAGGAGGAGGACAAGCGTCCAGGTACCGGCGTGATGCGGTCATTGGATGCCGGGGCGACGTTTAGCATTCGCGATCTGCTGACGCTGATGACCATAGTCAGCGACAACACGGCGACGGATCTGATGTTCGCCAAGGTTGGTGGAACAGAACCGGTGAACCGCTACATGGAGGCGCAAGGGCTCTCTTCGATTCGCGCGACCGGTCCGGCGAGCCGGTGGTTCGCGGCGTTGCGTGCCGCTCCAGACGCCGAAGCGTTTCATCGCGAGGCCAAGACGCTGTTCGGACTTGCCAGTCCGCACGATATCGGCAAGTTGCTGGAGAAGATCGCCAGCGGCAAGATGGTCAGCAAGCAGGCTAGCGATGAGATGCTGCGCATCATGCGCGGCCAGGTCTATTCGAGCCGTCTGCCACGGTACGTTTCGGGTTTTCGCATACCGCATAAGACCGGGGACTTTCTGCCGTATATCGGCAACGACGCAGGGATCTTTGAGAGTCCTAAGCGGAATGTCGTTGTGGTGGTGTTTACCGCGAAGCATTTCGGCGCCGGACTGTATCTCGAAGATGCAATCGGCCGCATTGGCGAGTTAGTCGCAAACTACTTCGCGAACTGATCTGGCATCCTTCGCTTCGATGCGTCACAATGGGAAAGGCTGCCACATGAAAGATCACTTCGCACAGGACCGAGTGCTCAAAGATCTGTTTCAGATGGATCATCCGAGCTTGCTGGATCAATTGACCGGCGGAGTTCGGGTGCGGCAATTCCTGAACGTGGAATTCCAGCGGATAATTGAGCGCCGCGCGGACATGGTGGCCGTGCTCGATGACGGCAGTGTTTTCCATTTGGAGATTCAGGGCAAGAACGACAAGCGCATTCCCTACCGCGAGGGAATCTATGGCCTGCTGGTCTCGGAACGATTCCAGCGCCCGGTCAAACAGGTCGTGCTTTATGTTGGCGAGGCGAAGATGCGGATGGATTCCGAACTGGACACTGGGGGAGTGAAGGTTTCGTTCCGCCTGGTCGATATTCGGGAAATCGACGCCAGCGCGCTAATGAAAAGCGGCTGTGCGGGCGACTTAGCCTTGGCGATGCTTGCCAAGGGTGGAACGGAGATGTTGCCTGAGATCGCCCGGCGCACAGCAGGGCTGAGCAATCCGGAGCGTGTTCGGGTGATAATGCAACTCGTCTTGTTATCGAGCTTGCGTAAATTGTCGGGACGGTTGAAAATGGAATTGACGACTATGGGACCCATACCGATCGAGATTCGCGATAATGAAATCCTCCGCGAGGTTTGGGAGGAGGTCATGGCCGAGGGACTGGCCGAGGGCGAAATGGCCGGAATGAAGAAGACGCTGCGCGGGCAGTTGAGCACCAAATTCGAGCGAGTTCCCAAATGGGTGGAAGAGCGTTTGGCGAAGGCGAACAAAGCGCAGATCCAACGATGGCTAAACAAGGTCGTCGTGGCCCAAACTCTCGAAGGCGTCATCGGCAAAAAGTAGCTTCCTTAGATGCCGCTCACGGCTCCTTCTCATCCAGGACTTCGCGGACCTTGCGCGCTAGCGCTTCCGGCGTGAACGGCTTCTGAATGAATTTCATCTCCGGATCGAGCATTCCCTTCTGCAGAATCGCATTGTCGGTATATCCGGACATGTAGAGGACTTTCAGCGGCGGGCGCGCCCGGGCAAGATTTTCTGCGAGTTCGCGGCCGCTCATTCTCGGCATGACAACATCGGTGAGAAGCAGGTCGATGCGGCGAGGTTCGCGCTGAGAGATCGCCAGGCCCTCTTCCCCGTTGCCCGCGGTCAGAACGGTGTAGCCTTGTTTGCTCAGCACCTCCTTCACCAGTTCACGAACGCGTTCCTCATCTTCCACCAACAGGACGGTCTCGATTCCGCGTCCAGGCGCCGGCGGAGAGGGAAGCGGGCCGGCCTCGTCTTCGCGCCGCCGAAGAAGCGGCAGATAGATCTTGAACGTCGTGCCGTGACCGGGTTCACTGTAAACCCAGATATTGCCGCCGCTCTGTTTGACGATGCCGTACACCGTGGCAAGTCCCAAGCCTGTACCCTTGCCTTGTTCCCTGGTGGTAAAAAAAGGCTCAAAAATATGCGCTTGCGTCTCCGCATCCATCCCGTGGCCGGCGTCGCTCACGCTGATTACAACATAGGAGCCCGGCTTCGTCCCGACGTGTTGCGACGCATAACCGGCATCGAGCTCGGCATTGGAAGTTTCGATGATCAGCTTGCC
>JBBRZF010000208.1:0-5546 GCA_038236965.1 Terriglobales bacterium
GATGAAGATCGCATGCTGCGGTACCGGGAACAGCGGACCCAGACCGAGAATATATCGTCGCGCCGCTCCTGCGGTTGCGCTGGCCAGAGCCACCGGGATCGCACTTCGCGGTTTCCATTCGAACAGTAGCAACTCCACGGCGAGCAGTACCGCGGCAACGGGCGTCGCAAATGTCGCAGCCATGCCCGCCGCCGCGCCTGCCACCAGCAGCGTCTTTCGTTCGGAGGCAGTCAGATGAAAGAGTTGAGCGATGATCGATCCGATTGCACCACCCGTCATGATGATCGGTCCTTCGGCACCGAAGGGGCCGCCCGATCCGATCGAGATGGCGGACGAAAGAGGCTTCAGAATTGCCAGCCGCGGCTGCACCTTGCTTCCGTGGATCAAAATGGATTCGAGTGCCTCCGGAATGCCGTGACCTCGAATGCGTTCGGAGCCGTATCGCGCCATGAAGCCGATCACCAGGCTACCAGCTACTGGAACGAGCACGGCGAACCAGCCGAGGTGATTTCCAGCCGGTGATACGAGATTGGTACTCCATCGTCCGTAATAGAACGCGTTGGTAAAGAACCCGATCAGACGCAGCAATGCCCATGCGACAAACGTACTGATGACGCCGATTCCGATGGCGACCAGCGAAATCGGAATCACCCGGATCGTAGTTGTAAAGTCACCCAGCCTCTGCGACTTCTCCTTGGGGCTATTCAAGACGCCACCATCTTCCGGCTGTGGCGCAGAACTGAATTCAACATACGAGCCAGTTCGGGACCGGATCGTTCGAGTTCGGTCCGGTGCGCCAATGCAAGTCTACGGAGGATTGCACGGCCTGTAGGTGTCAACCGGACCCAGACTTCGCGCTTGTCCCCGACCCCGGCAGTTCTCGCTATAGCGCCTGTGACCTCAAGACGGTTTACCAGTTCCACTGCACTGTGATGCTGGATGAAAAGCCTGGAGGCAATTTCGCGAATCGTGGGTTTGGCTCCTGCGGGAAGACCCTGCACGGCAAGCAGCAGTTGATGCTGTTGCGCCTCGATTCCGTGCTCTTTTGCCGTTGCCTCGCTGAAATGAAGGAACTGCCGAATCTGGCGCCTGAATTCGGCCAAGTCCCGGTACTGGTCTTGAGAAAGATCTCCATCTGCGTTCACAAGTGTATCGTATCACGATATGCACTCGCGTCTGCGCCGTAGCATCTCGTGCGCGAATGCCGGACCAACCAACCTCATTCTCTGAAGGCCCTCAGTAGATTCAAGATGCTGTTGACGATGATCCATTCGTCAGCAACGCGGGCGCAAGGGGATTCACGCAGGAAAAGCGCACTGCGCCACGTCTTGTGCGGCGTGGCGATGCAAGAGCGCTCCCCACCACGGATTTCACCTTCCCCTTCAGGTCGCTTGCTCCATTTCGACAGTGCGCGGGAAGAGGACGGTGTTCTCCAGGTGAACTTGATGGTGCAGGTCGCGTTTGAATTCTGCGAATTCCTCGAGCCTTCGATACAAAGCAAGGAAGGTGGGGCAGGCTCCTTGTGGAGCAGTATATCCGTTTGAGAGCGCACGAATCCCTGAGAGCAGTGCGCCGGCATCGTCAAGGCGATGGCCAGACGATCGCTTAGCTTAGTGAGATCGACATCTCTGAAATGTCGTCCGAAATGCGGGCGCGCAGAGCGAAAACTAAAGCAGTTCAGCGGTCAGGGCGCGAGTCGCGGTCCACTCGCCGGATAAATCCATACATCGCAAAGCACGCCGCACATAACACCCCGGACACGATTGCTCCCGGCAAGGCGGTTTCGGTGTGTCCGGCGAGGAATGTGTCCAGTGTAGCCGAGAGCAGCCAGATTTGAACTACCAGGAGGATGACAATCAGTGCAGTGATCGCGTCGATCGCCGTCAGCCCGCGTCGTTGTTGAGGGATGTTTCGATAACTGGAGTATTGGGCCACAGTCTATACCTCGGGCTCCATTCGAATCGCGATCAACTCGTTGCCATTGCGCTCTAAAACCACACGCGGGAGCGGACGCGTGGGTGGTCCTTGCAAGACAGACCCATCCTTGACTGAAAAATAGCCCTGGTGACAGGGACACTCCAGGCGATCCTGCTCTCGGGAGTAAAATACCGCGCACGACAGATGGGTGCATTTTTGGCTGTACGCGACATAGGCGTCCTCCGCGGTGCGGACCATGATGCATTGTTCGCCCGGATTCGGATATTCAAATAATTTCACGCCGCCAATCGGAATTTCGCCGACTCTCGCAACGAGGCTCCTATGGTAAACCTGTGCCTTCCGGAACCAGCTCTTGCCCAGTATCCAGAGGTTACCGGCGAACATCCCGAGGCTCCCCAACGTAAGGAACTTGGCAAGCTGTCTCCGGTTGACATAACGCTCGTCGGCCTTCGAGACGGAGAACTCGTCGCGCCAGAGCGGTTGTTGTTCCTTTACTGGATCAGACATTCGCCTTTTCCCACATGAAGTCGGCAATGTCGAGAGTCACGGAATCGCTTCCCGACGCAGTCATCATATAAACCTGAGTGATGATCTTCTGCGCGCCGAAATAAAAGACGTTGGATGGTGTCTCGCGACGCGCGGCGATCTCTTCCGGCCGCAGGTAAGCCAGCGCCTGACTTGGGCAGACGGTTGCGCACATCGGCTTCTTGCCGACCGAAGTGCGGTCGTAGCACATGTCGCATTTCATCATCTGCTCGTATTCCGGAATGATCTTGGGAATGCCGAACGGACACGCCAGCACGCAGTTCTCGCAAGCGATACACCGCGGTTTTAACGCGGACATCACCACACCGTCCTCGCCTTTCTTAATTGCGTCGGCAGGACAAACCTGAGCGCAGGTAGGGTCTTCGCAGTGCCAACAGACATAGGCGGCCGTGGCTATGGTCTCCGCACGGTCGACAAAATCGAAATTGATCATCGAGTGGCCGCGATGCGTGTCACACTCTTCACAAGCTTTCACGCAGGATTGGCAGCCGATGCAGCGCGACGGGTCCACATAGAATTCGTATCCGTACATTTACTTCACTGCTCCTGGCGAGTCAATCTTCACGAGTTGTTCGGCTGTCGCCCAGGAGGGCGCGCCGTCTGCCTTGCGAATCGAGCATGCGGAGACCTTGAATTCGGGTATCTTGCTCCGTGGGTCCAGCGTTCGATGGGTCAACATGTTCGCGCTTTTCCTGTCGGCCCAATGATAGGGAATAAAGACGGTATCGGGTCGAATGGTACGAACCACGCTGGCCTGCAGTGTGATCTCGGAACGCCTGGTGGTAATCGTCACCCAGTCTCTGTCCACGATGCCATGTTGTTCCGCCATCCGCGGATGAATCTCAACCCGTGGCTCGGGATAGATATCGACGAGTCCGCCGATGCGCCGGGTCTGGGTGCCCGAGAGATACTGACTCACCACGCGACCCGTGGTCAGGTAGATGGGAAATGTGGCATCCACGGGATCGCCACTCTCGCGCCATTTCGCCAACTGGAACCGGCATTTCCCATCCGGATAGAAAGAGATGCCGTCCTGCATCAAATGCGGCGTGCCGGGATGATCCAGGCCGGGGCAAGGCCAGAACACGCCCATCTGTGTGTCGATCTTTTCATAAGTGATGCCGTAGTAGTCGGCATGTCCTCCGCGCGAGGCTTCGCGAAGTTCTTCGAAGATTTCGCGAGGCGTCTCAAAGGGAAAGAATTTGCCCTTCCCGAGCCGACGAGCCAGATCGCAGATGATCTCGGAGTCACGGCGGGCGTTGGCAGGCGGCTCGACCGCGCGCTGGATATGGATGACGCGACCTTCTGCGCTGCAGGTGACGCCTTCTTCTTCCTCCTGCAAACTGCCCGCGAGGACGACATCGGCGTAGCGCGCAGTCTCGGATAAGAAAAAATCGGTGACCGCAAAGAACTCAAGCTTCTCTAGCGCCTCTCGTGTGAAGTCCGCATTGGGGAGCGAAACCGCCGGATTGAAACAGATCGAGAACAGCGCTTTGATTTCTCCCGCATGAATCGCGTTCATGATCTCCTGGGCCGAATAGCCAGGCTGCGGTAACTCGTCAGGCGAGATTCCCCAGACGCCCGCGACGTGTTCGCGTGCCTTCGGATCGAGCAGGGACCGCTGACCAGGTAACTGGTCGCATTTCTGACCGTGCTCACGCCCGCCTTGTCCGTTGCCCTGACCGGTGATCATGGTGCAACCGCATCCTTCGCGTCCAAGGTGACCGGTTGCCAGAGTCAGATTGATCAGCGCCGAACAGTTCTCCACGCCTTTGGATTGATGTTCCAGGCCGCGCGCGTGCATTGCGATGGCGCGGTCCGCCCTCGCAAACATGTGCGCAGCTTTCTCGATGGCTTCCGGTGGAACGCCGGTCATCTCCGCCGCCATTCGGGGATCAAAACGTTCTACCGATGCCTTAACAGCCTCAAAGCCGCTGGTGTGCTGTTCGATAAAAGTGTCGTCCTGCAGGTTGTCGCGGAGTACGACGTGCAGCATCGCGTTCAGCAGTGCGAGATCGGTGCCGGGACGCAAGGGCAGGAAGAGATCCGCATTGCGCGAGATTGGCGTCATGCGTGGGTCGGCGACGATCAACTTGCCGCCGTTGTCCCGGCAACGCCAGATATAGTCAGTCGTAATTGGCGCACATTCGCCCACATTCGCGCCGATTGCAAATATCACCTGCGCCTTGGGGATCTCCGACCAAGGAATTGGGCTGCGGTCAACGTCGAAGGCCAGCTTGTAAGCCACTCCAGCTGAGACCATGCAGAGGCGCCCGTTGTAATCGATGTGTCTGGTCCCGAGTGCCACGCGCGCAAACTTTCCCATCAGATATGACTTCTCCGTGGTGAGAGACGCACCGCCATATACTGCTACCGAGTCCTTTCCATAGCGATCCTGCACCTCGCGCAGACGCCGTGCTGTGAAGGACATGGCTTCTTCCCAACTGGACTTCACAAAACCCCTGTCGGTGCGGAGCAGAGGATCAAGTAATCGATCCTGATGATTCGACTGCAGATAGCGCTTAACGCCCTTTGGGCAGAGCATCCCGCGATTGAACGGGAAATCCTCCCACGGTTCGAAGCCAATGATGTGATTCTCCCGAACCTTTAACTGAATGCCGCACTGCTGGCCGCAGAAACAGCAATGTGTCTTAACCAAACGGTCGGGCTTGGTTCGAGGCTCTCTGCTCCAGCCGCCGTCCGGAGTGTAGTTGAGATGCGGTCCATATTGGTCGCGAAGCTGTTCCAGTGTTCCCGGTGATTTAGCCATTGGCAGCCTCTTGTGCGGCGGATTTTAATCTGAGTTGCGACAACGAAAGAGATCTTCGCTTACACGGCGGACAGAGATCCTGCCAAGCGAAATCGGTTCCCGGGATCGTATAGTCAAAGCCGAGTTGGGGAAGAACAATCTTAAGATCACGGACGTGCATAGCGGAAGCGAACCGCTGCTTGCAGTGTCGGCAAATCGCGCCCGGTCCTTCTGCGCCGGTCTTCTGATACAGCTTGACGCCTAACTGCGCCGGCCGTTGAAAAATATGAAAGAATTTCCCAAAGGGCAGAAA
>JBBRZF010000209.1:0-5411 GCA_038236965.1 Terriglobales bacterium
ACCCAAACAACCCTGGCCAGAAGATAACTCAGGTTTATGGGCACGTCGGTATCGTTGAGTACGTCACCCCAGATGGCGTTTATATCAGTGAAGCCAATCACACCGGGAAGGTCCCTCACGATGGAGTTCCACGAGTCGCCCGCATTCGCCGAGCAATAGACCTGTCCGCCTGTAGTTCCAAAATATACGCCGCACGATTCCAGGGAATCCACCGCCATCGCATCGCGCAGCACGTTCACGTAGCAATCGTGTTGTGGCAAGCCCTTGGTCAGCGCCTCCCATTCATTCCCGCCCGTGCGGCTACGGTAGACGCGCAGTTTTCCCTCGGGAGGGAAGTGTTCGGAATCGCTCTTGATGGGCACCACGTAGATTGTCTCCGGCTCATGTGCATGCACGTCGATGACGAATCCGAAATCGGTTGGCAGATTGCCGCTCACTTCGTGCCACAAGTCTCCGGCATTGTCGCTGCGCATCACGTCCCAGTGCTTTTGCATGTAGAGCACTCCGGGCTTCTTCGGATGCATCGCAACGTGGTGTACGCAATGTCCCACCTCCGCCGTGGGGTCAGGAATATATTCCGACCTCAGCCCCTGGTTGATCGCCTTCCACGACTTTCCTCCATCATCCGTGCGGAAGGCGCCTGCCGCAGAGATCGCGATGTACATTCGCTGAGGGTCGCTGGGATCCAGGATGATGGTGTGCAGACACATGCCGCCCGCGCCGGGTTGCCACTTCGGTCCCGACCCATGCTCGCGCAAACCTTGAAGCTCGTTCCACGTAGCTCCGCCGTCGCTCGAGCGGAACAACGCCGCATCTTCCACTCCGGCATAAACCGTGTCGCTGTCTGTCAGCGACGGTTCCAGGTGCCACACTCTCTTGAACTCCCACGGATGCGGCGTGCCGTCGTACCACTGATGCGTGCCCGGCACTCCTGCGTAGGTGAACTGGTTGCCGACCGCCTCCCAGGTTTTGCCGCCATCGTTCGAGCGCTGCATGAGTTGCCCGAACCATCCGCTGGTTTGCGACGCATACAAGCGGTTGGGGTCGACCGGAGATCCCTTCACGTGATAGATCTCAAATCCAGCGAAGTGCGGGCCGCTTACGTCCCACTTTTCGCGCTTGCCATCCGAGGTCAGGATGAACGACCCTTTTTTCGTGCCTACCAGGACTCGTACAGTGCTCATCGCCTCTCCTTGCGGTGTACCCTGTGCGGTGTACCCTGTCCGCACACAGGAATTGTTTAGCGTTGAATCGGTAGCAATGCGCGCACACGGTCGTCGCGCAAGTAGAGCCCTCCCCACAAAATGATTCCCAGGTAGACAGGGAACAGGATGTGGCTGAACAATGGATCGCCGACGCGCACATGCGTTGCCACGGCACCCCCCAGGTATCCCGTCAACAGAACCGCACCCAGCACAGAGCTACGCGGAATCGCATACATCAGCGTGCAAACCAGCAGCAGGATTCCAAGCGGGAGGATGACGCTGGCCTCGTATCCAAGCTTCACCGTCCCCTTGATCGCGGGAGGCAGCATCAGCAGCTTCATCACGCCGTCCATCAGTAGAAACGCAATCACGAGTCCGCTCATGATGCGACCCGCCCAGAGCCTCTTCTTGTTTTGCGTTCCCGCCTGTAACGATTCATTTGCTGCTTGCATGAACTTCCTCCCATCTTGATGTTCGAAGGCCAAAACTCGCGCGCCCCACGCGCCACGCGTTTCGAAGTTTGATGCGCCCTACCAAGGCTGCTCGCAGTTGATCATCCACGGCGTGCCGAACTGGTCAACTACCATACCAAATCGATAGGCCCAGAACGTCTGCTGGAATGGCATGTTCACTTTTCCACCTTCGGAGAGTGCGTTGAAGATGCGCTCTCCTTCGGCAGCGTACTTCAGGCTTATGTTCACGCTAAAGCCTTGCGGCCGTCCTGCGGAACGTTCCGGCGGAGCGTCGGAAGCCATCAGCACCGAATCGCCGATGTTCATATGAGCATGCAGGATCTTGTCCTGCCAATCGGCAGGAACATGCTCTGCCGCAGGGCTTCCGGCGTTCTTCAGCATCGCGTTGATCTTGCCTCCAAAGCATTTCTCGTAGAACTTGAAGGCCGCTTCGCAATTGCCATTGAAAATGAGGTACGTATTCAGTTCCATGGTTTCTCCTTAGCGCATTCTGTGACGCAACGCATTGCTCGACTACGACGCCTTCTTCTCTTCGATCCTCGCTCTCAGCTCTTCTTCCTGTTGTCGCAGTTCAGGAGTCAGTTCCGCGCCAAAGTCTTCCAACTCGAATACTTGGCGAATCTCTATCTCCGCCTCTTCGCCCGTCGGATTCGGACAGCGTTTGATCCATTCGATCGCTTCTTCTTTCGATTTCACCTTCCACATCCAGAACCCCGCTATCAGTTCCTTCGTCTCTGGGAACGGTCCGTCTATCACGGTTCGCTTATCTCCGGAAAACTTGACCCGCACCCCCTTCGAACTAGGTTGCAGACCTTCGCCCGCAAGCATCACACCGGCCTTCACCAATTCTTCGTTGTACTTCCCCATATCGGCGAGCAGCTTCTCGCTAGGCATCACGCCCGCTTCCGTGTCTTTGTTCGCTTTTATCAGCACCATGAATCGCATTTCAATCTCTCCTTTGATTTATTTCAATCCGATTGCTTGCCTTCACTGGTTAGTCGAATGGCAAACGCCAAAACGTTGGCCCGGCGAAAATTAAATTTGCAATCGAGTATGTCTGCAGACCCCACCGCAGCCGTTTGAAGAAGTGTATCGCACTGAATAGTGCAAAATCGCTGGTGCGCTTATTGGCATGATCAGCGACTTCGAACCGGCGGAAGAGGCTGCGCAAGAACCATTTCAGCCGCCGTGGACCCGTGGCGCGTCGAACGCCCTCGTCTCTCCGTTGAGGAAGTCCCATCCCTACGCGACAACCGTTAAAGTAGCTGCGACGTTCTTCCTCCAATAGACAATGGGGCGATTCTTTCGAATCACCCCATCTTTGCCATTGGTCGAATTGGGCGCAGGACCCTTCGCCTTCCTGCGCCCAATTCCGGTACGGGTTAGCGGACCGGAAGACCCATGGAATAGCTGCTTAACACCTTCATGTAATTAGCGCGTTGGAATGCCGCCGGATGCGCGACATTCTTCTGGCTCATGCTGCCTTGCATCTGCACGATGGAATCGTACTCGTGCTCTTCGAGCCACTGCGTCAGGTTGGTCTTCAACACCGTCAGGTAATCGATGCCGTGCTCCAGTAGCGCCGAGGTAGTCATCGCGATGCGCGCTCCGGCCATCATGGACTTCACCACATCTTCCGCAACGTGGACGCCGCCCGTGATCGCCATATCGGCTGCGATGTTTCCAAACAGCACCGCAGTCCAATGGAGACGCAGCTTGAGTTCGTTGGAACGGCTCAGCACCAGGTTTGGCACTACTTCCAGGTTCTCAAGATCGAAGTCCGGTTGATAGAAGCGGTTGAACATAACCAGAGCATCCGCCCCCGCTTCATCCAGCTTCCGCGCCATGTTCACGATGGAGCTGAAGTACGGGCCTATCTTCACCGCCACCGGGATCTTCACCGTGGCCTTCACCGCCTGCACCAGTTCGATGTAAAGATTTTCCACATCGAGGCTGCTCAGCTTCGGATCGGTCGCCATGAAATAGATGTTCAGTTCCAGCGCATCCGCACCGGCCTGTTCCATTTCTTTTGCATACCTGACCCACCCGCCCTTCGATACGCCGTTAAGCGAACCGATGATGGGAATGTTCACCGACGCCTTGGCCTTGCAAAGGTGTTCGAGGTAGGCTTCCGGCCCGAGCGCGAACAACTCCATGTCCGGATAATAATTGGCGGTCGATTCCGCGGAGACATCCGAACCCGCCCACAAGAAGCGGTCGAGTTCGTTGCTCTCAAGGTTGATCTGCTCTTCGAAGAGCGAGTGCATCACGATGGCCGATGCGCCCGCGTCTTCCATCTTTTTGATGTTCCCAAGGTCCTTGCAAAGCGGGCCCGCGGAAACAACGATCGGGGAATTCAGTTGCATGCCCATGTATCTGGTCTTTAAGTCGCTCATTATTTTCCCGCTCCCTTTGCCGCAGTTGTATCCGCGGATTCGGTCGATGTCACCTCTGGCGTTGTCGCCGCAGCGAACGACTGGTTGGACAAATGTTCGTACGCTTTCCAACGTGCGGCTACATCGTCCTGCGCTTCCGCAAGCAGCTGTGCCGCCGCTTCCGGATTACTCTGCCGCAGCATCGTGTAGCGAGTCTCGTTGTAGATGTACTTGTCCAGCGAGATCGATGGCGCCTTGCAATCGAGTTGGAACGGGTTCTTTCCCGTGCCCTGCAGTGCCGGGTTATAGCGGAACAGCGGCCAGTGACCGGACTGCACAGCCAGTTTCTGCTGATCGAGTCCGTGTACCAGGTCGTATCCGTGGGCGATGCAGTGGCTGTACGCGATGATGATGGACGGACCATCCCAAGCTTCCGCTTCCAGGAATGCCTTCAGCGTCTGCATATCGCTGGAGCCCATCGCGATGCGCGCGACGTACACCTGGCTATATTGCATGGCGATCATGGCAAGGTCCTTTTTCGGACGCGGCTTGCCTCCGGCTGCGAATTTTGCAACCGCACCGCGCGGCGTCGATTTCGACATTTGTCCGCCCGTGTTCGAGTAAACCTCTGTATCCAGCACGAGGATGTTGACGTTGCGTCCGCTGGCCAGAACGTGGTCCAGACCGCCGTAGCCGATGTCGTACGCCCAACCGTCGCCGCCCACGATCCACACTGCCTTCTTCACCAGCGCATCCGCCAGCGAGAGCAGGTCGATCGTCTCAGCCGTATTCTTTCCGGTGAGCAACTTCTTCAGTTCGGCAACGCGTGCGCGCTGCGCCTGTATTCCGGCTTCGTTCGACTGGTCGGCATCCAGAATGCTCTTCACCAGTTCTTCGGGAAGCACACCCGCAAGCCGTACTACCAGCTCACGCGCGTACTCTGTCTGCTTGTCCAGCGAGAGGCGCATGCCCATTCCGAATTCCGCGTTGTCTTCAAACAGCGAATTCGACCAGGCGATACCGCGCCCTTCTTTGTTCATCGTGTAAGGCGTGGTCGGCAGGTTGGCGCCGTAGATCGACGAACATCCCGTCGCGTTGGCTACCATGGTGCGGTCGCCGAACAACTGTGTCATCAGTTTGATGTACGGTGTTTCGCCGCAACCCGAGCAAGCGCCAGAGAACTCGAACAGCGGTTGCAGTAGTTGCACGTCCTTGATCTGCGACATGCTCAACTGACGGCTATCCACTTCCGGAATGTTGAGGAAGTAGTCCCAGTTCTTGGCTTCCGATTCCCGAAGTTCAGGCTGCGGAACCATGTTGATGGCCTTGTGCTTCGTTTCCGTCTTCGACTTCGCCGG
>JBBRZF010000210.1:0-5308 GCA_038236965.1 Terriglobales bacterium
ATGGACGAACCTCTTGTGTTCCAGCTGTCGTGTCAACGGCACGGCTGGGTAGCGAAGTTCGGTTGTGATAACCGCTGAATGCATATAAGCGGGAAGCACTCCTCAAGATTAGATCTCCCAATCCAAAAGGATGAAGAAGAGCACAGGAAGACCACCTGTTTGATAGGCTGGATGTGTAAGCGCAGTAATGCGTGTAGCTTACCAGTACTAATTGCTCGTTCGGCTTGACCGTAAAATTTACTTGGCGCACGCTTGAATGTTTCATTTACCGAAGCGAACCTGCTTCGGCAGGGCTCGAAACGTACGAGTCCATCCAATGCTGTTCAGTTGTGAAGCATCGTCTTCACGTTCTTTTTCAAAGGATCGTCGCACTGCGCATAACAAGGCGCGCGACAACCAGTTGCCGGTGATTTTACCGCAGGGGAAACACCCGTTCCCATCCCGAACACGGAAGTTAAGCCCTGCAGGGCCGATTGTACTGCACGCGAAAGTGTGTGGGAGAGTAGGTCGTTGCCGACATAAATAACGGCTCCATGTGAAAACATGGAGCCGTTTCCTTTTGCACCAACAAACCAGAAATTCAAAGCCCGTAACCTCGCCCCTCCCTTAACGGTCTTTCCGCTGCTTTGTCCTGTTCGCGAGGCCGAATGGGCTCCCGGCTGGAAATACCGACTGATCTATTCCCAGTCTGGATTCGCCGAGCTCGGCTGCGTCTTCACCACTCCGAATTCCGACGCCACGGAAACCGTATGGGTGGTCACCCACTACGATCCTTTCGAGTTCGAGATCCATTTCGCATGGGTCCGTCCCAGCCACATCGCGACTCGCCTGGAGATCGTGCTCACTGCCGCGGGAGACAGTCAGACCCATACACGAATCCGATATATCTAACAGTGCACTGTCCGCTTCCGGCACGGCGGAGATCCACTCCTACACACCCACCTGGTTCACCGAAAAAATGCAGGGATGGGAATCAGCCATGAATCATTTTCTGGTTCACGGAACCTGCCTTCCCTCTCCCGATCCCAATGGACACTGCCCGCTGGTGACTTGCCGCGCTCGCCATCTATGGAATCGGAACCCTGGTGATGCTGGCGGCCGCTCTCATGACGGATATTCCGCTGCTCTTCTTCATCAAGCCGCTCATCGTTCGTGTCGGAATCCTTTACAAGCACTATCGGAATTACGGGCTCCTCACCGACCTGCACCTGCTGGGGAACGAATAGCGGCGCTTCATAGCCCAGTATTTACCGTAGCCTTACACAGACGGGTCCAGATTTCGATATGATGAGCCAAGTGAAACTTATGGCTGATCAGAAAATCCCAGGCGCCCCGCTACCCAAATCTTCCCGTCCCCGTGTGCCGCGCTGGACCTTGCCGGTCAGTATTGCGATCGCCGGACTCGGTGCGGCCGCCACGATTCTTCTGCGCGGATGCTGGCATCGCAATATGAGCTGGCCCACGCGCGCTGAAGACGAGCATGGACACTTCTCGTACCAGGTCTGCATCGATTGCGGCGTCAAGCGCCTGTTCGACGAACGCGCGTTTCTCGCCTACGGACCCTTCGGCTACGATCTCCACGACCTGATTGCGCAAGAGCGTCTCGATCGACGTCGCCGCATGGAGAAAGCTGCCGTCACGCAGCCACACCCGCCCGAATCCAGCGAGCCCGCTTCTCCGCACAGAGACGAAGCTGTGGGCGAATAGAAACATTTACCTGGGTAAGCACTTTTCACGGCCGCGGCAATCTATGTACGATAGCTGCGGCCGTTCTACGTCTGAGGTCTGCGATGAAAAAGGAATTCAAAGTTAAGCTGGGCGGAGGGGGCAAGGTCGGCGAGGTCGCCTTCGTCGAGATGCCCTTCGATATTCGCGAGGTCTGGGGCAAGGGACGCGTGCCTGTGAAAGGAACCATCAACGGATTCGCCTTCCGCACGACCGTCATCAACATGAAGGGCATGCACTGTTTTTGCGTGAATGCCGACATGCGCAAGGGCGCAAACGTCGCAGTTGGCGATACGGTCAAGATCGCCCTCGAGCCAGATAGCGAGAAGCGCACGATGGAGATTCCTGACGAGCTGAAGAAATCGCTCGGCGCAAAACTATCTACCAAGCTAGCCTCGCTGGCCTACACTCATCAGAAAGAATTCGTGAAGTGGTACGTCGAGGCCAAGAAGGATGAAACACGCGACCGCCGCGTAACCAAGATGAAGGATATGCTTGCCGCTGGAGAGGTCATCAGTTAAAGAGAAAGAGGAACGACCATGTTGCGATTGCTTTTGAGCTGGTTGTTAAGCGCCATCCTGCTGCTGGTAGTCGCCCACTACGTCCCCGGATTTCACGTTACCGGATTCAAAGCCGCGCTGGTTGCCGCGCTGGTCATCGGCTTCATCAATGCCACGGTCGGCACGTTCCTGAAGATCGTCACCTTCCCGCTGACCATCTTAACGCTCGGATTCTTTATCCTCATCATCAACGCGCTCATGCTGATGATCGCCTCCAAGCTAGTCAGCGGCTTCATGGTGGACGGATTCAAAGCCGCTTTTTTCGGCGCTATCCTCATTTCCATACTGCACATGCTGATTCGCTGGATGACGAGCAAGAGGGAGCAAGAGTATTGATTCAGAACTTGATCTTCGCAATCACGTTCTCCTGAAACAACCGTATCCCCGCAACGCCCGCAGCGCCGGCACCGATGCACGCGCGCGCGTTCTCCACGGTGACGCCACCGAGCGCGAGCACCGGAATGCCTTCGCGCCTGTCTCCGGCCTCCACGCGGAGATCCGGCTTGCGATTCACGCCCGTCGCCGAGCGCAACTCATCCAGTCCAATGCCGGGCGCGCCTGTCTGCGCCTTGCCGAAGATGGGCGCGAGGACCGCGAAGTCCGCTCCGTGCGAGGACGCCCGTTGTACCTCCTCCGCCGAGTGACAGGAAACGCCGATGATTGCCTTCATTTCGGCGGCACCAAATATCGCGCGCGCATCAGAGGCCGCGATGTCGTCCGAGGTCAGGTGCACGCCGTCGGCACCCACGGCCATGGCAACGTCGGTGCGCGAATTGATAAGCAGCCGCGTCTGCGCGCTCTCGCCGCGGACGATGCGCACTGCCTCGCGTGCAAGCCCTTCCAATGCACGAACAGACAAATCCTTTTCGCGAAGCTGTATATAGTCCACGCCAGCGCGCGTAGCCTCGGCGATTTTCGCCAGCAACAGGCGGCGCTGCTCAGCCTCGGTGCCTGCAAACTGACGACGGTCGGTTATGTAGTAGAGGATCACTGCCGACTATTGTAGCCGCCACGCAACTGCTTACTTCCAATTCGTTGCTGCCGCCCGCAAAAAGAAGGGCGCGGCCTCGGCCACGCCCTCATTCATTCCTGCGCTGAACCTGCTACTTCGCCGGACCCGCCAATACATCCTTCGGCATCGTCCAACCGGGCTTCGCATTGTTCGCTTTGTTCTGTTCATCGAGCCACTTCTTCAGTGGCGCAAAGTATTCCATCATCGCGTTCGCGTCCATGCGGTCTTCACCCGTCAGGGTTTTGAGCGCTACTGGCCATGGCTGACTTTGCCCCATCTCCAACATCGCGTTCAGCTTTGCGCCGGCCGCTTTGTTGTTGAAGAACGAGCAATGATTCAGCGGCCCGGTCTGTCCGGCCTCACGACACATTGCGCGATAGAACTGGAATTGCAGGATTGCCGCCAGGAAATACCGCGTGTACGGCACATTCGCTGCAACGTGATACTTCGCGCCCGGATCGAATTCCTGTTCATTTCGAGCATTCGGCGGAGCGATGCCCTGGTATTTTTCGCGCAGTTCCCACCAGCCTTTGTTGTAGTCCGCCGGGGTCACTTCGCCGCTGAAGACCTTCCATCGCCATTGATCGATGAGCAAGCCGAAGGGCAGGAACGCGACTTTGTCCATCGCCTTGCGAAGCAGCAGCGCCGTGTCGTCAGACTCGGGGATCGTCTCCAGCAGTTTCACCTGCCTCAGATATTCCGGTGTGATGGAGAGCGCGATGGTGTCGCCGATGGCTTCATGGAAGCCGTCGTTGGCGCCGTTTTCAAAGAGCAGCGGCTGCTTGTTATAGGCGCGCTGATAGAAGTTGTGTCCCAGTTCGTGATGCACGGTAACGAAATCTTCATCGCGCACGAGGATGCACATCTTCAAGCGCAGGTCGTCTTTGTTATCGACATCCCACGCGCTTGCGTGGCAGACGACTTCGCGGTCGCGCGGCTTCGTGAACAGCGAACGCTCCCAGAAACTCTGCGGCAGCGGTGCGAAGCCCAGCGACTTGAAGAAGTTTTCGCCGTAGTGGACCATGCCCAGCTCGTCCACTTTCTTCTGCTGCAATATTTCCGTCAGGTCGAAGCCCATTCCCTTCGAATTCTTCGGCGCCGCCAGCGGATAGATGTTGCCCCACTCTTGCGCCCAAGGATTACCCAACAGGTCCGCGCGGATCAGTCCATCTTTCGTGACCGCCGATTCGCCATACTGTTTCACCAGTTGCGAACGAGTGTAGGCGTGCAGCGATTCATAGAGCGGTTTCACCTGCTCCCACAGGCGCTCCACTTCGGCGGAGAACTCGTCCGGCTTCATGTCGTAATTGGAGCGCCACATCGCGCCCATATCCTTGAAGCCGAGTTCGCGCGCGCCTTTGTTCTGCAATGCAACAAAGCGCGTGAAGCGGTTGCGCATGTTGGCGCCGCTCGGGTCTTTCGACATGCCGACTTCCTGCCACGCGGTCCATACCTGTTCCATCTCTTCCGGATCGCGGCTGCTGGCCAGCAGCTTCTCCACGTCGCTGATGGGCAGACATTTGCCCGCCTGTTTCCCCGTCTTCGGGCAGGCTTTGCCCTTGCCGTACGAAGCTTCCATGCCTGCGCCCAGCGTGGTCACTGCCTCGCGGTCTTTCGCGTCGGGCAGCGAGAACAGGGAGAGTTTCAGCAGCAAGAATTTGCGCGCCAGCACGGGCGGCATCTTCAAGCCATCGAAGCGCTTCACTTGTTCCGCGAGCCTGGTGGTGGCTTCAATGTAGTTCGCGTTCGCGTCTGCTGCGAGCGCCTCGGTGTCGTCGGTGATGAAGTTCGACTGCACCCACGCCGCGCGCGAAGCCTTCACGGTCAGCGTGTTCAGCAAGGTTTCGGTTTCGTTGATGAACTTCTCGGCGTCGGCCACGGTGGCTTTGCCGGACTTCGCTGGTGCGGCTTTGGCAGGAGCCTTTGCGCTATCCGCCGGCTTTGCTTCTTTACTGGTCTGCGCTGCGAGCGTGAGCGTCAGCGAGAAAATAATTGCGGTCAGGAGTGCGAG
>JBBRZF010000211.1:0-5293 GCA_038236965.1 Terriglobales bacterium
CGAACGGAACTTGATGTTCGGGTTGTGCTTTCCCAATACCTTCGTGATCGCCGCCGTCAAGGTCGTCTTGCCGTGATCGATATGCCCGATCGTTCCAACGTTCACATGCGGTTTAGTACGGTCAAATTTTTCTTTCGCCATTGCTCTCGAGCTCCGTATCTATTTTCTTTGGCAAGCGCTTGTGGTCGCGCTGGTTATTGTTTCCGCCCACCCGGACGGCGAAATCAACTTATCTCGTCTTACCTTGAACCTTGGCTACGATCTCTTCCGCCACGCTGCGAGGTGCTTCTTCGTAGCGAGCGAAATGCATGGAATACGTTGCGCGTCCCTGAGTGCTGGAGCGCATGTTGGTCGCATAACCGAACATCTCCGCCAGGGGAACAATCGCCTTGATGACCTGCGAGCCGGCACGATGTTCCATGCCTTCAATACGTCCACGGCGGCTACTCAGGTCGCCGATGATGGTGCCCATGTACTCTTCCGGCACAACCACTTCGACGGCCATGACCGGTTCCAACAGAACGGGACTGCCCTTGCGAGCGGCTTCCTTGAAGGCCATGGAACCGGCGATCTTGAATGCCATTTCGTTGGAATCGACGTCGTGGTAGCTGCCATCGTACAGGGTCGCCTTGATGTCCACCATTTCGTAGCCGGCGAGGATTCCGCCTTCCATGGCTTCGCGAATACCCTGATCGATCGGCTTAATGAATTCCTTGGGAACCGTGCCGCCGACGGTGTCGTTCACAAACTCGTAACCCTTGCCGGGCTCGTTTGGTTCGAGGCGGATCTTTGCATGTCCGTATTGACCCTTGCCACCGGTCTGACGAATGTACTTGCCTTCCGCTTCGGCCTTTTTGCGGATGGTCTCGCGATAGGCGACTTGCGGTTTGCCGACGTTCGCCTGCACATCGAATTCGCGCATCATGCGGTCCACTAGGATTTCCAAGTGGAGTTCGCCCATGCCGGCGATGATGGTCTGGCCGCTGTCGGGATCCGTGTTCACGCGGAACGTTGGATCTTCCTGGGCCAGCTTGCCGAGTGCGACGCCCATCTTTTCCTGATCGCTCTTGGTCTTGGGCTCGACGGCAACGCTGATGACAGGCGCCGGGAACTCGATCGACTCAAGCGTGATGGGATGGTCTTCGTTACAAATCGTGTCGCCGGTCGTGACGTTCCTCAACCCGACGCAGGCACAGATATCGCCGGCGAGGATCTCGTGAATCTCTTCGCGCTTGTTGGCGTGCATCTTGAGCAGGCGTCCGATACGTTCGGACTTGGTCTTGCCGCTGTTAAGGACGCTGTCGCCGGTCTTCAACACGCCGGAATAAACGCGGATGAATGTCAGTTGACCCACGAACGGGTCGGTCATGATCTTGAATGCGAGGGCCGCGAACGGTTCCTTGTCGTCGGCGTGACGAAGCAGTTCCGAACCATCGTCCGGGTTCAGACCCTTGATCGCTGGAACTTCCAGCGGAGAAGGAAGGAAGTCGATGACCGCGTCAAGCAGCGGCTGGACGCCCTTGTTCTTGAAAGCGGTACCGCAGATGACCGGGAACAGCTTGAGAGCGAGAACGCTCTTACGGAGCGAATTCTTCAAGTCCTTCTCGGCAATGGCTTCGCCTTCGATGAACTGGTGCATCAGCTCGTCGCCATCATCGTTTTCGACGATGGTCTCGATGAGGAGCTGGCGGTACTGTTCCGCCTTCTTCTGCAGTTCGGCCGGGATGTCTTCTTCAACATAGTCGGCGCCCATGGATTCATCGTTCCAGATGATCGCTTTCATCTTGAAGAGATCAACAACGCCGCGGAACTTGTCTTCCTGTCCGACGGGGATCTGGATGGCGATGGGACGCGCGTTCAAACGCTTCTTGATGGTGGAAACGGCGTGCTCGAAATCAGCGCCCGCCTTGTCGATCTTGTTGATGAAACAGAAACGGGGAACGCCGTATTTATCGGCCTGGCGCCACACGGTTTCCGATTGCGGCTCAACGCCGTGAACGGCGTCGAAAACGGCGACTGCGCCGTCGAGCACGCGAAGCGAGCGCTCCACCTCGGCGGTGAAGTCAACGTGGCCGGGCGTGTCGATGATATTGATGCGAACGTCTTTCCACACACAGGTGGTAGCGGCGGAGGTGATAGTGATGCCGCGCTCCTGCTCCTGGGCCATCCAGTCCATGGTCGCGGTGCCTTCGTGCACTTCACCGATACGGTGGGTGCGGCCCGTGTAGAACAGGATGCGCTCGGTCGTGGTGGTCTTACCGGCATCGATGTGCGCCATGATGCCGATATTCCTGCAACGCTCTAATGGAACCTGTCTCGCCAAAACTCTTACCCTATCCCTCTGTGCCCTCGGCGCCCTCGCTTCGGACTCACTACTGATTTATCTCTGCAACCAAAGGGCGGCTGCATCACCACTCTATTGCCCGGCCCGATTGCGGCTACGATGAGCCGCACACGCGACTACCAGCGATAGTGCGCAAAAGCCTTATTGGCTTCCGCCATGCGATGAACGTCTTCCTTCTTCTTCATTGCGGCGCCCTTGCCGTTAGCGGCGTCCAGCAATTCATTCGTAAGCTTGTCGACCATGCCTTTTTCGGCGCGGCCGCGAGCGTAGCTGACGATCCAACGGATCGCCAACGAAGTGCGGCGATCGGGATTGACTTCTACGGGCACCTGGTAGTTGGCTCCGCCGACGCGGCGGGTCTTGACTTCCAGGAGGGGCTTGCAATTCTCGACGGCCTTCTTGAACAGCTTCAAGGCTTCGTCGCCGCCCTTGGACTCCAGCTTGGTCATGGCTTCATAGAAGATTCCCTGCGCGGTGCTCTTCTTGCCTTCCCACATCATGGAGTTCACGAACTTGTTCACCAGAGTGGAACCGTACACCGGATCGGCGATCGGCTCACGCTTCGAGATGTGTCCTTTTCTCGGCATCTGCTTCCCTCAAATTCATCCGCGCCCATACGGGCTGCGGCATCCAGCGCAATCGCGCCGGCTAATGTCTATTTCTTCGGGCGCTTGGCGCCGTACTTCGAGCGGCTCTGCTTACGGTTGGCAACGCCGACCGCATCCAGGGTTCCGCGAACAACGTGGTAGCGAACGCCAGGAAGATCCTTCACGCGGCCGCCACGAATGAGCACAATCGAGTGCTCTTGCAAGTTGTGGCCGACACCAGGAATGTAGGTCGTCACTTCGATACCGTTGGTCAAACGAACGCGAGCCACCTTACGCAAAGCCGAGTTCGGCTTTTTCGGGGTCTGCGTGTACACGCGGGTGCAAACACCGCGCTTTTGCGGGCACGCCTGGAGAGCCGGGCTCGCCGTCTTGTAACGCGGCGCGGTGCGACCTTTTCGCACCAATTGATTAAACGTAGGCACTCTTGGAGCTCCTTGTAATTTGGGGCGGCATTCCGCACGCCACCGGCAGTCGCACTTTCACGCATACGCGCAATCGCACGCTACTGCTTCCAACCCTTGTTAAAGGGACTGGTCATTCTCCGAAAGCCTTCTGTCGCGCAATGCGACATGGCCGGGGCCTGACCATACTTCCCCGGGCACACAACAACACCCCGGGAATATGAGTTTCCTTGATTCGGCTAGCGACGGTGGCGCTGTGACCCGGAAACCCGGAAGCACTCCGTTTCAACTAACCAGTCCTGCATACCCTTCTGCAATTGCGCAAAAGGTAGCGCAGGTTTTGTTTCATCGAGGGAGCCCTGATTGCGACCGCCTCGCGGCGATCTTGGGCAAACACTCTTGCAACAAACCGGCAAAACCTTCACCGGAAACCATCACGAGAAAGCTCGGATGGAGAAAGACTGACTCGCAGAACCTAACAAATATAGCAACTCAGCTTGCAACCGTCAACCGCGATGGCATTAAATTTGCCTTCGATGATGACGAGGTCGATTCTATCACGACTTTCCGCACCTATCGATACACTAAATCGCTGAAGAACCGCATTGAGAGTAAGGAATCCGTCCCACGCAATCCTATCGCGAACGCAAGTGGTTCCGCAAAAGTAATTTCCGGCATCACCGGATGAGCGTCCAAAAGGTAAATGGTCCTCGAAGAGGAACTAAGCAGCGCCCTCCAACTTGCCGAAACGCTGCCTAGCCTCTACACTGATTTTTTCCACTGAACATATTCGACCGTGGGGCTTCTGTGCTCGCGGGGAGGTTACATGCGGCGGTTTGCAATCACATTTGTCGTTATCCCGGTTCTGCTCTTGCTTAGTTTGACCGCTTGCAGCGGTAGTGATCCTTCCAATACCGCGGTCACCGCTGTTACCACTATCAACATAACGCCGACGACCATCTCCATGAATAAAGGTGATGTGCTGCAGTTATCGCCGGTCGCGCGGTCTGCTTCCGGTGGCGCGGTCGCCGCGGACTTCACCTTTACGAGCAGCAATTCTTCGCTCTTGTCGATAACTCCTGCAGGACTGATGTGCGCCGGCACCTGGGATCCAAAATTTGCTGTCGGCATCGCCTGCCTGCCTGCCACCACGAGTGGAACATCCGACATCACGATTACCGCGCAGAGCGTATCAGTCGTCGTGAAAGCCTACGTGCATGCCAAAGTGGACATTGTGGAAGTGGACGATGTCCCAGCTTGCGTTTCCATGGGCGAGACGACACAACTCACGGCCAGTTCCTTTACGAAAGATGCCGCGACCTGCGCCGCGCTTGGAGCGGCTGTTCCCTGCAAGCTTCCGGCAAGCACGGTGGGCCCCTACTCCTGGTTCCCGACTGAGACTGCGGTGGTCACCATCGACAATACTTCTTCGGCCACGAACGGAGTGGCGACGGCTGGAGTTCCGGGACTGACAGGCTTCTACGCAGCCCAGGCGAACAATCACAGCGCCACCAAGAATTTCATCGCGTGTCCTATCACCAGCATTAGCATTACAGTGAAGGACTCGACCGCAGCGCCGTTCACTTATGCCAAGGCTGCTACGAAATCGCTCGTCGCAGTCGTAAAAGACTCGGCAGGAAAAACGCTGGATGGCAGCAAAACAAACGCCAGCAACGTGGTGGTGAATGCGCCGCCGATCAGCTGGATCAACTCGCAACCGTTGACTTCGACGGCGGTGGTCACCAGCGCAACGGCAACGAACACGGCCACTGGTACGGCGGTGAATCCCGGACCGGGCCTGTTCCTGGCAACGTGCACTCCGACGACCTGCAACCTGCACCTACCGCCGGTATTCAGCAATCCCATCGTTGCCACGGTAAGCGGCACATCGAACGCAACCATCTACGCGGCAAGCACCAGTTCCACGACCCTGATCCCCA
>JBBRZF010000212.1:0-5256 GCA_038236965.1 Terriglobales bacterium
ACGTCCCCTCGATGGACTCAGTGTGGCCTTCATCGGCGAACTCGACCGCGGACGCACGGTGCGTTCGCTGGCTTATCTGCTGGCAAAGTTCGAACGCATTCGCATCGTCTTCGTTGCGCCACCGGAGATGCAGATGCAGCCCGACATTCTGGCCTATCTCGACCAGCACGGCATACAGTACGAGCTTGCCTCGGAGCTGGACCGCGTCATCGGCGATGTCGACGTCGTCTACCAGACGCGCATACGTCCCGAACGCGCCAACGAGATACGCCGCCGCAATTACGCCATCGACAGCAAGATACTGGGCAAGATGAAGCCCAACGCCATGATCCTGCATCCTCTACCGCGCACCGTGGAACTCGACAAAACGGTGGACGACGACCCGCGCGCCCTCTATTTCCGCCAGGCCCGAAACGGCCTTTATGTGCGCATGGCGCTGCTGACCATGCTGCTGGACTAAAACTTTTTCAAGAATTCGCATTTCAGGATGTGACCAATGCCAACAAACACCATCGAACAACGTATGAACACACAGGATTTCGTCGAGCTTGAAAGCACCTACGGAGCTCACAACTATCACCCGCTGGATGTCGTCATCGAACGCGCTGAAGGCGTCTGGGTCTACGACGTGGAAGGCCGCAAGTACCTCGACTGCCTCGCCTCGTACTCGGCAGTCAACCAGGGACACTGCCATCCCGAGATTCTGAAGACGCTCATCGAGCAGGCTCACAAGGTCACGCTCACCTCGCGCGCCTTCCGCAATGAACAGCTTCCGCTGCTCTACAAGCAACTGCATGAGCTGACCGGGATGGACATGGCGCTACCCATGAACTCCGGCGCCGAGGCCGTGGAAACCGCGGTGAAAACGGCGCGCAAGTGGGGATACAAGGTGAAGGGCATTCCAGAAGGGAAGGCCGAGATCATCGTCTGCGCCAATAATTTCCACGGACGCACGGTGACCATCGTCAGCTTCTCCACGGACATGCAGTACCGCGACGGCTTCGGCCCCTTCACTCCGGGCTTCAAGGTGATCCCGTTTGGCGATGCCGCTGCCCTGCGCGCGGCCATCACGCCGAACACCTGCGGATTCCTGGTCGAACCGATTCAGGGCGAGGCCGGCATCATCATCCCGACCAAGGGCTTCCTGCGCGAAGCCGCGCAGATCTGCCGCGAGAACAATGTGCTGCTGATGTGCGACGAGATTCAGTCAGGCCTCGGACGCACGGGCAAACTCTTCGCCTACATGCACGAGGGAATCCATCCCGACGTGCTTATCGTAGGCAAGGCTTTGGCTGGCGGATTCTACCCGGTCTCGGCCATCCTCTCGTCGAAAGAGATTCTGGGCGTATATCAGCCCGGAGATCACGGCTCCACCTTCGGCGGCAATCCGCTGGGCTGCGCCGTCGCGCGTACGGCGCTCCGCGTATTGGTAGACGAAAAGATGGTCGAGCGTTCCGCAGAGAACGGCGCGTATTTCCTGGCGAAGCTGAAGACCATGCGCTCGGCGAGCCTGAAGGAAGTGCGCGGCATCGGCATGTGGATCGGAGTAGAGATGACGGGCAAGGCGCGTCCATATTGCGAAGCGCTGATGAAACTCGGCATCCTCTGCAAAGAGACGCACGACCACGTCATACGCATCGCGCCGCCTCTCACCATCACGCGCGACGAGATCGACTGGGCCTTTGACCGCATCAAGCAGGTCATCGAAGCCTAGAAGTTACTTGTTTTGGCCGACACCCCGCTCCCAAAGCGGGGTGTTTTTTATAGGCAGCAGCAGCTTGCAATCGAGAAATATTTTCCAACAAAATTACCCTAAGTAAAAAATAACTCTTGCCATCACTGAAATCGTTTCCGCGTCTTTGCTAGATTTGCGACAAGTTGATCGGCAGCGTGCCGGTCGAGTTTGGCAGGACCGCGCTGTTCAGACGGTTCGGTTGTTCCTGGCTGGCTGGCTCCGCACTTCACTGGAGGCGATGGGAGGCGATAGAGTAACACGCCTACCGGTGCAAGTGCTCATCTCCGACGATGCGCCACCAGTAAGTCGAACCCAGTGTTCGCCCAGTGGAATGGCCGTAATCCTGAACGCGCAAGGGCAGGTCGCCAGCACCGGCGGCCTGCCTCCTTTTTTGACACTCCTAATTTTGCTTTGGCGAAATTCTTATTGCCCGAAGAAGTCTCTCATGTCCCTGGCATGGCGCCTGTTTTGTGGCGATTAGCAGGAAAACGTTAAGGCAGCCCTTGAGGCTGCCTTGTGGTTTTCTGGACTTGCGTATCACGCTGCCGGAGAAGGCAGCGAAGGAGCGTTTTACCTTGCGACCTTTTTCTCCATGGCCAGGGCGATGGGTCGTTCGCTACGTGGCGGACGCCGGGTGCCATTGCGCAGAGCGCGGACATCGAGCTTGAGTTCGGTGATCGTGCGACTCAGTGTGTTGCGATGCATTCCGAGTTGGCGTGCGGCCTTGCACTGGTTCCCGTTGTTCTCTTCAAGAACAGTGAGAATGAAGCGCTTCTTGAATTCGCGCACAGCCTCGGAGTACAGGATTCCGCTTTGGTACATTTGCATGATCAGAGCTTCGAGCTGGTCCTTCACGACGCCTCCACCTTTGTATGAGAGCTGTATGAATCCGTTGTGCAAAAAATCTGAACTGAACTTACTTCTTCAAGGGTTCGCCGGCTGGCGGCTTCTCGTCCGCTTCCGGATGCCGTATGTTCTTGGCCGCTTCGATTCCGCGTCGAAACTGATCGCGCAACTCGGAAGGCGCTGCCCAAACCGCTGCGCGCCCCGCAACCAACGCATACCAGCCGAACCGCGATTCCGCCAGCGACCTGGAGCCGGGGCCGAACGATGCCAGGGCCATCACCAGCACCATGACTACGATCGCACCACGCACCGCGCCAAAGACTCCACCCAGAAAGCGGTCGAACCAGCGCAATCCCACTTGCTGCATCACCGAACGCGCGATTCGCGCCACAATTCCGGCGATCATGCTGACGGCCAGGAAGATCACGAAAAACGCGACAGAGTTCGCCACCCATTCGTTCTTCACGTAGGGAAGGAACCACGGCGCTATCTGGTGATATCCCCATGCTGCCAGCAGGTATCCGAGGATTGCGCCCGCAAGCGAGAACACTTCGTAAAAGAACCCTTGCAGAACTGCCAGCAGAATAGATAAGAACAGTACACCGACTATAAGCCAATCGAGACCATTCATCGACTATTTACTCCGGTAGTTCGCAACCGGTCAGTTGCCGGTAAGCTTCCACATACTTCTCGCTGGTCTTTGCCTGCACTTCCGCAGGAAGCGAGGGAGCGGGCGGTTTCTTGTTCCAGCGAATGCCTTCCAGGTAGTCGCGCACATACTGCTTGTCGTACGACTCCTGCGCTTTGCCCGGGCTGTATTTGTCTGCCGGCCAGAAGCGTGAACTGTCGGGCGTCAGGACTTCATCGGCCAACACCACGCCGAGATGGGTGCGCCCGAACTCGAATTTCGTGTCGGCGATGATGATGCCGCGCTTCGCCGCATAATCCGACGCCTTCTTATAGATCGCCAAACTCAGGTCTCGCACCTGCTCGGCAAGTTCTATACCAATGCGACCGACCGTATCTTCGAACGATATATTTTCGTCGTGCCCGCTCGTCGCTTTGCTCGATGGGGTGAAGATCGGCTCCGGCAACTTGTCCGATTCCTTCAGGCCCGCCGGCAACTTTATGCCGCAGACGCCGCCCGTCTGCTGGTAATCCTTCCAGCCCGAGCCGGAAAGGTATCCGCGCACCACGCACTCGATGGGCAACATCTCGGCCTTGCACACCAGCATCGAACGACCCTTGATTTGATCCCGATGCTGCTTGAGGTTCTCCGGATACTCATCGACGTTGGCGGTGAGCAGGTGGTTCGGCACCAGGTCCTTGAGAAAATCGAACCAGAAGAGCGAGAGTTGCGTGAGCACCCGCCCCTTCTTCGGAATGCCGGAACCCAGAACGTAATCGAACGCAGAGATGCGGTCCGTTGCAATGAACAGCAACTGCTCTTCGTTCACACGGTAGATGTCGCGTACTTTTCCGCTGGCATACATCTCCAGGTCGGGAAAGTCGGTCTGCAGGAGCACGTTACTGGAATCGTAGTTGGTCACGGAGTTCTTGCCTGAGGGACGTGGCGTATTCTAGCCAGCGTCAGAAATTTGTCAACGCCATCTGCAACAGAAAAATCTACTACCTATTTTGTATCACGAAATATGTTGACAGAAATCAGGGTGGTGCGAAACACGCGCCACCAGCGGCTTTCGCGATGAGTCCATCGTCGGCTTCCGGACAGAGGAGAAATGCAACGCTCCTGGATTCGACAATCACATCAAACCACGTCTTTGCAAGTACCGACAGGCGAATCTCCCCGAACGAGTTTCAATTTGGAATGTCACAGGCCGCACCCTTCTTGTTCGGGATTGTGCCGCCGCGCGGAAGCGATTCGCCAGACGGAATATAATCACTGTTTCGGCATTCATCGCCTATCGGGAATAGTAAGCATTGCTGCTGGCCCGCAATCCATCATCAAAGGAAACCTTATGACCGACATTCAGTTGATCCATGCGCGCGAAGTCCTCGACTCGCGCGGGAACCCCACCGTCGAAGCAGAAGTCACCCTCACCGGCGGCGCCAAGGGACGCGCCATCGTTCCCAGCGGCGCTTCCGCCGGCGAACACGAAGCCGTGGAACTGCGCGACGGCGACGACACGCGTTACCAGGGAAAGGGAACCTTGAAGGCGGTGCAGAACGTCATCGACGAGATCGCGCCCGCACTGGGCGGCATGGATGCCAGCAACCAGCTCGAGATCGACGTCAAGATGATCGAACTGGACGGCACGGAAAATAAAGGCCGCCTCGGCGCAAACGCCATTCTCTCCGTCAGCATGGCCTGCGCGCGCGCAGCCGCCAACGCTCTCGATATCCCGCTCTATCGCTATATTGGCGGACTCCATGGCAACCTCCTTCCCGTGCCCATGATGAACATCCTCAACGGCGGCGCTCATGCCGACAACAATGTCGACTTCCAGGAATTCATGGTCATGCCCATCGGCGCGGAATCTTTTTCCGACGCGCTGCGCTGGGGCGCCGAAGTCTTTCACACGCTGAAAGGCGTGCTCAAGAAGCGCGGGTACAACACCTCGGTCGGCGACGAAGGTGGATTCGCGCCCTCGCTCAAGTCCAACGTCGAAGCCATTGAAGTGATCCTTGAAGCCATCACCAAGGCCGGCTACAAG
>JBBRZF010000213.1:0-5254 GCA_038236965.1 Terriglobales bacterium
GGCCGGAAACGCAATCGCGCCGCCGGCGTGCTCTTCCTCGCACATGCCGAACAAGTTGGCCGCGAAGCTGATCTGCCCCTTCACTTCCTTCTTGCAGTAGCCATAATAATTGTCGGCGATGATGGTGACCATCACACCGCGATGGTCGCGGCAGGCAACCTTAAAGGCGATGTTATTGTTGTAGGGGTCGGCTTCTTCGAGCCAGCACATGCCGTCGCGGCGTTGGCGTTCGGTAGCCTGATTCCAGTGTGGCAGGCCGAGCGCTTTTTTCTTGATGCCGAGCAAGTGCGGGGCAAGGATCACGCAGCCGGTGTGACCGGTCCAGTGCAACACGTCGAGAGCGGCGTCGTTTTCGGGCAGGTACGGATCGCCGCCGTTGCCGAAGATGCCTTCGACGAAATCGAGGTTGCTGACCAGGCTGCCGGGCGCGAAGAACCGGATCTCCATCGTCTTCTTCGGGTCGCGTTCGGTGGCCGGGCAGACCAACGGGCGGAGCAGCAGCGAAACGAATAGGTGCGCCTGCGCGTTCTGGTCGGCGGTGAACGGCAGATTGAGCAAGCCCTCGGTGGGACGCATCGCTTCGGCCAGCAGAGTGGCGAACGCGAGCTTCGGGACCTCCGCCTTATCCGCCGGTACCGGCAGTCCGCCTTCGACGATGTGGAATAGTCCATGCGTCGTGCGCCGGTCGCTCTTCGGGTTGTGGAGAATGCCCTGCGGAATACGGTACGACTTCAGGTACGGAGAACTGAAGCTATCGGCCGATGGCGGCAGCGACATGGCGCGTCCGAGCCCCGGACGGTCGAGGACGAACGTGTTAACGGGAAGCCGTGCCACGCCCGACGGGCAGACGTCTTTCAAATAATCGTCGAGAAAGCTCTGGATGCGCGTATCGGCCGAGCACATGCGCTCGCCGAGTAGTTGGTCTTTCTGATAGTAGTTGCGCAGCAGCGGCCTGGCGAGTTCGAGGAAGTACGGGTCGGCGGTGCTCGTGCTGGTCGGTTGGCCCAGAGCAGCGAGCTTCAGGTTGATGTAGCGGGCGAGTTCTTCGTTCTGTTTGTCGATCGCTGTTTTCATCGTCTCGAACGGCATATTTATAGCTCCAGTTTTTGGTTCGATTCGACCGGGAAGAACCGAGGGGATGCGGGCGGTGTAAAGCGCGCCTGCTTCTTCTAGGTTACCAGACGAGACGCGACCACAAGAGGCGGACCTATTAACGAAATCCCGGCAAGACCGGCCACGCCGAAGTGCAGCGGAACATCAACAAAAGAGATAATAACGTCAGGGTAGTGCTTCCTCCCCTAGTTGGCTTGTTCATAGTATGGACACATTGACAACCGCCCAGAGATCCGAAAGAATGGGTCGCGTCCGTAGTAGGGACACGAGTCCCGAACTTGTGGTTCGGCGGCTTGTTCATTCGCTGGGATTTCGGTATCGGCTACACGATCGCAAACTACCCGGAACGCCGGACCTCGTCTTTGCCGGCCGCCGAAAGGTCATTTTTGTGCACGGATGCTTCTGGCACAGGCACGGATCAAGGTGTCCATTGACGCGTTTGCCAAAATCAAGGTTAGATTTCTGGCGTCCAAAACTAGAGAAGAACAATGCGCGCGATAAGCGAAACGCTCGGTTCCTCCGGAAGGCTGGCTGGGATATACTTCTGGTGTGGGAGTGCGAGCTCCGGAATATTGATTCTGTAAGGGCCAAAATTACTAAGTTTTTGAGGGGAAATGCTGAGATCCGTTGAACTATTCGCAGGAGCCGGGGGACTTGCCCTTGGCGTTTCTCAAGCCGGATTGAGCCATGAGGCGGTCGTGGAGCTTGACCACGATGCCTGCGAAACGATTCGAACCAACCAGAAAATCAATCTGCGACATGTGAAGGATTGGAAGTTGCACGAGGCTAACGTCAAGGCATTTGATTTTGGTGCGATCCGCGATGATATCGATCTGCTCGCGGCCGGAGTTCCGTGTCAACCGTGGAGCGTGGGGGGTAAGCACCGCGGTTATGAGGACGCGCGCAACCTTTTTCCGGATACGATCCGGGCGGTGGTGGCCTTGAGGCCAAAGGCCATTTTGATAGAGAACGTCAAGGGTCTGACGCGCCAGTCGTTCGCGAACTACTTCAGCTACATCCAGTTCATGTTTGAGTTCCCGGAGGTCGGGCGGCACGAAAACGAAGACTGGATGGAGCACCGCGCGAGGTTGGAGAAATTCGTCGCATCTCGCGGAAAAGGCTACAGCGGACTTCGTTATAACGTAGTACCGAAAGTTCTGAACGCCGCAAATTATGGGGTGCCTCAGAAGCGAGAGCGCGTTTTCCGAAGTCGAAGATTGACCTCTGGCAGCCACAACTCGAGCAAAACAAAAAGTCGCGATGCGTGTTACGGCTTCTTCGGAATGCCGGCTGGGATACACTTTAGAGGTTGAGGACGAGTTGCGTAGTTTCGAAGCTGAAAGGCGGCTTCCAGAGTGGGGCTCTTCGGAGGACCTCGGTAAAGCGCAAAGTGGCCAGGAGGAAGTCCGAAAATGATTACAGATCTGATCGTCGGACAGCTCTACGCTAACGACGAAATTTTCACGTCACTCCAAGTGGGAAACGCTGGCGGCATTCGTTTTTCTGTTCAGAACAAAGCAGTGGTAAGAGCAGTCATTATGACGTCCGTGCAAGACTATAATGCAGTGAGCGAGAACCCGTACCACGACCGGCTTGAGAGCGGAATTCTGACTTATACTGCAGCGGGAAAGATTGGCGAACAGACCTTAGCTGGAATGAACCGCAGGGTAATCGAACAGAAGCAATTCACTTTTCCGATCCACGGATTTGTCTCTGTCGCTAGCAGACGAGACAAGTCCGTTGGCCCCGCGCGTTGGCGTTATTTGGGACTACTTAAGTATCAACGTCACTATCCGGATACGCAGCTCGATTCCTGGGGAAAAGTTCGAAAAGTATGGATCTTTGAGTTCGAAATCTGTCGGGATCCGCAGATCGTACCGCTGGCTCTTGATGCGCACATCTCACGTGAAGTCCTTGGCAAGTCAACAGGCAGCGTAATTGGGAATATTGATGATGACATAGTGGCCGACGAGAGTTGCCAGCAAATGGTGGATAACATCGAGAGTCTTGAACGCGTTCGTAGCAAGTTACTTGCAATGGACCCGAGACGGTTTGAATTCTTCGTCAAGGAGTTGCTGCTGCACTGCGGATTTCGCGATGTTTGCGTTACAAAATTCAGCGCCGATGGTGGAGTAGACGTAAACGCGAAAGCTGGCGTCAGGATGTGGACATTTGAAAACACCTTGGTCCAAGTTCAAGCGAAGCGTTGGCTGCACTCGGTCGGAAGAAAAGAAGTCGCAGAATTGCGTGGGAGCTTGCAGCCATTTGCAAAAGGTGCCGTCGTCACAACAAGTCATTTCTCTAAAGCAGCCATAAACGAGGCTGTAGAAGATGGCAAGAATCCAATCACGCTCGTGGACGGGTTCAGATTGTCCGGAATCATTCGCGACGAGCACTTCCCACTGCCCTAATGCTCTCATTCGTTCCGAGAACTCTTATTGTGCGTTGGTCGTCAATCACGCTTGCTGCACTCATCGCAAAGTCCTGCGTCCGCTCGCTGAACGGACGTTGGCCAATTTACTTCTCTTTCTCCTCGCCCTCCAGCAATCTGAGTCCTTCGAACGTGCCCGAGCCAATCAACCCGGCGTGGGCGTAGACGAAGAGCTTGTCGCGGCTATCGGTAATATCCAGGTTGCGCATCGTGAGCTGGCCAATGCGGTCTTGCGGCGAGAATGCGCCTTCCACCTTTTCCATACTGAGGCGTTCGGGCTTGTAAGTGAGATTCGGGCTCTTCGTGTCGAGGATTGAGTAGTCGTTGCCGCGGCGTAGTTCCAGCGTGACCTCGCCGGTAGCGGCTTTGGCGACCCAGCGCTGCAGCGTTTCTCGCAGCATCATCGCTTGCGGGTCGAACCAGCGGCCCTCGTACAGCAGACGGCCAAGGCGGCGGCCCATGGTGTGATACTGCTCCAACGTACCTTCATTGTGGATGCCGGTGAGCAGGCGCTCGTAGGCGATGAAGAACAGCGCCATCGCAGGCGCTTCGTAGATGCCGCGGCTCTTCGCTTCGATGATACGGTTCTCGATTTGATCGCTCATGCCGAGCCCGTGGCGTCCGCCGATGCGGTTCGCCTCCATCACCAACTCTACCGAGTCATCGAACTGCTTGCCATTGAGCGCGACCGGCATGCCGGCCTCAAACGTGACCGTGACGGTTTCGGATTTGACAGCCACGTCCCCGCGCCAGAACGCCACGCCCATGATGGGTTCGACGATGCGAATACCCTTGTTGAGAAACTCAAGGTCCTTGGCCTCATGCGTCGCGCCCCAGATGTTGGAGTCGGTGGAGTAGGCCTTCTCCTTGCTCATTTTGTACTTCAGCCCGGCCTTTTCGAGCAGCTCGGACATCTCCTTGCGCCCGCCCAACTCGTCGATGAACTGCTGATCGAGCCACGGCTTGTAAATCTTCAAGCTTGGGTTGACCATCAGTCCGTAGCGATAGAAACGCTCGATATCGTTGCCCTTATAAGTGCTGCCATCGCCCCAGATGTTGACCTTGTCTTCCTTCATGGCGCCGACGAGCATGGTGCCCGTGACGGCGCGGCCGATCGGCGTGGTGTTGAAGTAGGCGACGCCGGCCGTCGAGATGTGGAACGCGCCGCACTGCAATGCGGCCAGGCCTTCGCGGACAAGTTGCGCACGGCAATCGATCAGGCGCGCTTTCTCCGCGCCGTATTCAAGTGCGCGGCGCGGAATGTCGTCATAGTCCGGTTCGTCGGGCTGGCCCAGATTCGCCGTGTAGCAATATGGCACAGCCCCTTTTTCGCGCATCCAGTAAATCGCGGCGCTTGTGTCGAGTCCGCCGGAAAAAGCGATGCCCACGTTTTCACCGAGCGGGAGAGATTGAAGAATATTGCCCATGTTTATTGATTCCTGAGATTCCTTTTGAAAGCGAGAACAGCCAGCGCAATCGCCGAAGCGAGCAGTACACCATCCCGAATCAGCGTCTTTACGCTAAGCGATTCTCCGACGCCGAAACAACCGCAATCGATGCCCATGCCCTTACCATAGCTGTGCAGCATGAGGACGAAAAACGTGCCAAGGATCACCGCCGTGGCCGTGGCGACCCAGCGCAAACTCCATCCGATCATGAGCAGAATGCCGAGCCCGAGTTCGACGAACGGCAGCGTGTAGGCGACGGCGA
>JBBRZF010000214.1:0-5226 GCA_038236965.1 Terriglobales bacterium
GCTGGCACAACAACCATCATGCGCACGCACAATCTGCGAGGCATGGTCTCCGCTGGTACGAGATTGATATGAACTGGTACGGCATCCAGGCACTACGCATGCTTCATTTGGTGTGGGACATCAAGCTTCCCAAACTTGACGGACGCGTTCAGGAGATCGGCGCGCACCAGCCCGCAATGGAAGTCGCGATGGGCGACTAGCAAAGCGTATCCCCGAATCACGAATCAAAAGGCGTGGCCCACAAGGCTGCGCCTTTTCTCATTTGGCGCGCGGAGAGTTACACTCGTTGCGTCCCTTATGCGAATTACGAATCGTCGTAAAGCGATCGGCTTTTTCACCGTCCTCGGCATTTCGCTGACGGTGCTGGCGATCACGCTCAACATCACGTGGATCATCCACTGGCGCGAGATCGTGCCCCTCGTCTTGGGCATCATCTTCTTCGCCGTCATCATCGCCGGACTCATTCTGAACACCATCTTTCTCGTGCGCGAGATTCGCCGCAACGAGCAGCACGACAGCTTCATCAATGCTGTCACTCACGAATTGAAAACGCCCATCGCCTCCATCCGCTTGTATCTGGAAACCTTGCAGTCGCGCGCGATGGACGAAGAGCAGCGCCAGAAGTTCTATCGCGTTATGCACGACGACACCGACCGCCTTACCGGAACCGTCGAACAGGTCTTGCGTGCCGCCGAAACCGTACAAAAGCGCGGCGAACGCAACTGGGCAACCCTCGACCTCGCGGCCCTGCTACACGAATGCGTGCAAGTAGCCCGCGTGCGCCATCACCTCGACGACGAAAATATGTCGGAAACCAACCACGCCCTCGACCCTGCGGAAAGCACCGTCCTCGGCGACTCCGAAGAACTTCGTTCCGCCATCGCCAACATATTGGATAACTCGGTTAAGTACTCCACGGACGGCGTACGCGTGAAAGCCGAAGTGGTCCCCGTAGGCGGGGACGTAGTCATCCGCGTATCCGACGAAGGCGTCGGCATCCCCAGCCCCGACCTCAAACGCATCTTCAAGCGCTTCTATCGCGCCGGACGCGCGCGCACAAAAGTAAAAGGTACCGGACTAGGATTGTTCATCGTCCGCGAGATTGTAAAAAAACATCATGGCAGTGTGCAGGCCGAAAGTGAAGGCGAGGGAAAAGGCGCGACCGTCACACTGCGTCTGCCAAGGGTGGAAGAAAAAAAATGAGCAAAGTCGTTGTCGTAGAGGACGAGACACACATCGCGCAAGGTTTGCGCTTCAACCTTGAAGCCGACGGACACGAGGTTAAACTGTTCGAGACAGGCGAAGCCGCCCTCAAGCATTTGTTGAAAAATCCTGGTGCTGCCGACGTCGTAGTTCTCGACGTCATGCTGCCCGGTATCGACGGATTCGCCGTCGCCTCCGAGTTGCGAATGGCGCAGCAGTTCGTCCCCGTCCTCATGCTCACCGCCCGCGGACGCCCCGAAGATGTCCTCAAAGGATTCGAAAGCGGCGCGGATGACTACCTCCCCAAGCCCTTCGATCTCGCCATCCTCCTCGCCCGCATCAACAGCCTCTTACGCCGAAGCGCCTGGGCCGGAGAAGCGCCGCAGCCGCCAGTGAAGAACGGCAAAGAGAAAGAAGAAGCCGCCTTTGTGTTCGACAGCAAGACCGTGGACTTCCGCATGTTGGAGCTGCGCACAAAAGACGAAACGCACCAGTTGACGCTGATGGAAGTCGAGCTACTCCGCTACCTCATCCACAACAACGGCACTCCTGTTTCACGAAAGCAGATTCTCGAAGAGGTCTGGGGACTGCACGAAGATACCGACACCCGCGCCATCGACAACTTCATCGTGCGTCTGCGCCGATATATTGAAGATGAGCCCAGCCGCCCTCGATATCTGCTCACCGTTCGCGGCGTCGGATACAAGTTCGTAGCCGAGGCCCCCAAAAATAAGTGAGCCGCTGAGCTACAATCGCCCCGTGCGAAGAGCCCGTTTCCTGATGATCGCGTTGGTGTCAGATGACGACGTAGTACGGCGTGTCACAACCTCTTGTCTCAATGACTAAATCGCTTTCTTGGTACTGGACGTTGACCTTCGCTTTCAATGACCAAATATCTCAATGACTCAATGACCAAATATCTCAAAAACTCAATCTTCCCAAAATCTTGTCAAGCCCCTCCAACCGCTCCTAACCACCCATCTCCCTCATTCCAAACGAAAAATAATCCGCTCAAGGATGTCCAGTTGGACCCCTTCAATCTGTCACAATAGATATAGGGACAAAATAACCAAAGGCCGACGCCAAACGCGTCGGCCTTTTCTATTTCTGGAGAAATCATCTATGCCGGTCAAAAACTGTTTTCACATACGACTCGACGGAACCCGTTGCGGTTCGCCATCACTCAAGCGTCGCAACTATTGTTACTTCCATTTCCGCATGCTGCAGCGTGCCCAGGTCGAGCGCCAACTCCCTTCTGCCGGAAACGACTCTCGCCTCGAACTTCCGTTCCTCGAAGACCTTCGCACCGTCCAGGTCGCCTTGACCGACGTCCTGCGCGCCGTCGCCGCCGGACGCATCCCGCGCGACCAGGCCTCGCTCCTTATTCGCGGACTCCGCTTCGCTTCCCAGATACTGCGCGAAGAAGATCTCTGCACCCCCTCCCACATGCAACTCGCCGAAGCCAACGAAGAAACCAGCGAACGCGAAGCCTTCGATCACGCTCGCCTCCCCGATTCCCCAAGAACTGAACCGGCGCAGCATTCTTCCGCAAGAACGACCGATGTGCAGGAAACCGCGGACAATTCGCATGATTGGGTGCCAATTTCAGCAGCTAAACTTGACGATTCTGGCGATTCCACCCAAATTAACGAAGAGCTATCCCACGACCAAACGCTCCCAACGAAGAAGCATCCACAGCCAACTCAACCCTATCGAATAGCGCAAACGAACTAACAAAACACTTACTGCCCTACCTATGCCGCACCGTTGTCGCTCTGGTGCCCTACATATGCCGCTGGCATATGTGGGGCCTTTGCCTTGCTCCTGCCTGGTGTGGCGCCAGCGCCCTCGCTCGCGGTCTTTGACTCTGTTTCTTGCTCTTGCTCCTGCTCCTGCTCTTCCTCCACTCGACCCTATCTATCCCCACCTTAAACGCCGATATCCCCCAGCAACCCGCCTCTATCCCGCTCCTCGCTCTCCCGAAATCACCCCGATAACAGCACCTAACCCAACTACTATCAATACTTTGCGCGTAACTTACTTATATTCAGTACCTTACCGCGGAGCTTCGCGTAAGTCTCTGAATGCAAGACACTTACAAAAGCCCATCTTCACGCAAATAAATTCACGCACTCACGTCTTGAACGGAGCTCTCAAGGTCGGAGTGATGACCACACAAGTCACGTCATCATCGAACTGGTGGTCGCAGTGGGCACCCACATCGCGCAGCAGACTCTCCAGGAAACTGCGTGCCCCATCGGGCGAGCCGCGATTATGCCAGAGGATGGGCGGATTGTGCCCACAGTTTGAGTACTGTATGTGGCGCGTCACGGGGTCGAGC
Organism: Terriglobales bacterium; assembly: GCA_038236965.1. GTDB lineage: Bacteria > Acidobacteriota > Terriglobia > Terriglobales > Acidobacteriaceae > JBBRZF01. The sequence continues at coordinate 3,545 of JBBRZF010000214.1, forward strand.
ACGGCATAAAAGAAGGAGATGAACTTGTCGACCGCCCCGTTCTTGCAGACGAGCTCATTGACGCGCCCACATAATTCCGCAGGACCAACCCACTCGGCGGCGGTGACTTTCACGGCGGCCTGCAGGTTCATCCGCGCCTGTAACCCTCCTAAGAATGAAGAAAATACGAAGGGAGGCATGGGATGATTTCGCTGTCCGTTAATGAACACTTAATCGCGATTGTGGACATGCGTGTGCGGGCAAAGCGCCGGGTTATGACGATGGATGTGTTGCGAAGCAAGGAGTTACCAGAATAGCTGCTTTGGCTGTTGAGTTGCCCTTACGGAGAGTGCAATGGATATCCCACGTACAGAAGCGAAAGCACAGAAACGCCGCAAGCGGATCATATACGGCAGCATTGCCGTGGTGGCGCTGGTGGCATTGACTTTAGGCGTATCGCGATTGCGGCCGGCGGCGCCAACGGTTGAACGTTCCACGGTGTGGACGGACACGGTGAAGCGCGGGCCGATGCTGCGGCAAGTTCGCGGTCTGGGCACGTTGATTCCCGAAGACATCCGCTGGATCCCATCGGAGACGGAAGCGCGAGTGGAGCGCATCCTGGTGCTGCCCGGCTCACAAGTGCAGCCAGACACCGTAATCCTGGAATTGAGCAATCCCCAGGCAGAGCAACAGGCTATCGACGCGCAGTGGCAATTACGCGCTGCCGAAGCCGAATACAAGAACACGCGCGTGAAGCTGGAAGGCGATCTGATGACCCAGCAAGCCACGTCAGCCACGGTCAATGCGGACTACAACGATGCTAAGCGCAGGGCGGAGACCGATGAAGAACTGGCGAAACTGGGCGTGATCTCCGGCATGTCGCTGAAGACTTCCAAAGGCAGGGCCGAGGAGCTTTCGACGCGTACGGGCATCGAGCAGAAACGGATTTCGATGAGCGAGAAAGCCGTCGATTCGCAGATGGCCGTGCAGCAGGCACGCGTGGAGCAGTTGCGCGCACTGGCACAGTTGAAGCAGAGAACGCTGGCGTCGCTGAAAGTGCGGGCTGATATCGCAGGCGTACTGCAGGAACTCCCGGTGCAAGTTGGTCAGCGCGTGGCTCCGGGAACAACCATCGCGAAGGTCGCACAGCCAGAGCATTTGAAGGCCGAGTTAAAGGTTCCGGAGACACAGGCTAAAGACATTCTTATCGGGCAGCCAGCCTCCATCGACACGCACAACGGCGTGATAACCGGTTCCGTGATGCGAATAGATCCGGCGGTGTTGAACGGAACGGTCACGGTTGACGTAAAGCTAGAACAGGCGCTGCCGAAAGGCGCGCGGCCGGACCTGAGCGTGGATGGCACCATCGATCTCGACCGCCTGACGAACGTGATGTTCGTGGGACGCCCGGCATTCGGACAAGAGAAGAGCACGGTTGGGATGTTCAAGCTTGATCCAGACGGTAAGGGTGCATCGCGAATCAACGTGAAGTTGGGGCGCAGTTCGGTGAACGCCGTAGAAATCATCGAAGGATTGCACGAAGGCGACCAGGTCATTCTGTCTGACATGTCGCGTTGGGACAACGTGGACCGTATACGGCTCGAGTAAGGAAACGAGTGCGGTTTGAAATTATTTCAAAGAGATCTATCAAGCATCGCAGGAGAGCAAATGGCGGCAACTAACCAGACCATCATCAAGTTGGA
>JBBRZF010000215.1:0-4922 GCA_038236965.1 Terriglobales bacterium
AAGGATAAGAATCTTGGGATCGTGGGCGAGCGCGCGGGCAAAAGATATTAGCTGCTTCTGTCCGGTGGACAGGGTGCTGCCGCGTTCGCGGACCTTGGAACGAAATCCCTCAGGCAATGCGCGAATGAAGTCGGCCACGTTCACTTCCTCGGCGGCGCGCTGCACACGCTCGTCGGTGATCCACTTGGAGCCGAGGCGGATGTTGTCCTGGATGGTCCCGGTAAAGAGGAACGGATCCTGCAGCACGACGCCAAAGCGACGGCGCAGATCGTTCAGATCCATCTCGCGTATGTCCACGCCATCAATGCGGATGCTGCCGCGCTGCACATCGTAGAAGCGCATGAGCAACGAGATGATGGTGGTCTTGCCTGCGCCCGTGTGTCCCACAACAGCGATGGTCTCGCCCGGTTCCAGCGTGAAGCTGACATCGCGCAGAACCCACTCCCAATCGCCGGGCTTGGGTTGGGGAGTGTGCGACTTCTCACCGACGGCGACAGTCTCATCGACCGGAGGAACGACGCGATAGGCAAACCAGACGTGGTCGAACTCGATGCGTCCGGGGCCTTGCGGCGTTTGCGGATGTTCGGACGAGACGATCTCCGGCTCGGTATCGATGAGCTTGAAGATGCGTTCGCTGGCAGCCATGGCGGATTGCAGGACGTTGTACTTTTCGCTGAGATCCTGAATCGGACGGAAGAAGCGCTGCGCGTATTGCATGAAGGCGACGAGCGTGCCGATAGTGACGGCGTTGCGGAGAACGCTTCCGCCACCAAACCAGATGACGGCGGCAATCGCCAGGGCCGAGAGGAATTCGACGATGGGGTAGTAAACCGCGTAGGCCATGATGGCGTCTTTGAAGGCGTCCATGTGCATGGCGTTGACCTTCTCAAACTGTTCGAAGGCGCGCTGTTCGCGATTGAAAAGCTGTAGCGGAACGATTCCGGTAATGTGCTCTTGCAAATAAGAATTGATGCGGGCGATGGCCGTGCGAATTCGCCGGTAGGAGTCGCGCACCTTGGTGCGAAAAATCAGCGTGCAATAGAGGATGACCGGCAGCACGGCGAAGGTGATGAGCGCCAGCTTCCAGCTCATATAGAGCATGATGCCCATGATGCCGGCGAGCACGAAGACGTCTTCGAAGATGCTGACGACGCCGGCGGTAAACATTTCGTTGAGCGCATCAACGTCGCTGGTGACGCGCGTAACCAGGCGTCCGACCGGATTCTTGTCGAAGAAGGCGACGTGCATGCGTTGCACGTGGCGGAAAAGCTGCGAGCGAAGGTCGAACATCACCTTCTGGCCCGTCCACTGCATGTAATAGGTCTGCAGGAAATCGAGCAGAAATCCGAAGAGCAGCACGGAGATGAAGATTGCGGAAATCTGTCCGATGCCTCGCATGGGATCGGCGCTGAGAAAGCGATCTAGGAAGCCGTGTCCGCCACCGGGCCTGTGGGCCAGGTACTTGTCGATGGCGATCTTCATGAGATACGGGCCAATGACGTCGCAGCCCGCCTTGAACAGGATGGCCACAAAGGCCACCGTCGCCTGCACACGATACGGACGCAGGTATCCGAGCAAGCGCTTCATGAGCTTGCTGTCGTATGCTTTGCCTAATACTTCTTCTTCGTTGTTGGCCATGAAGGAAGCGGGACGCCTGTTTCCATTGTAACGGTTCTTCGCGCCGAACTTCACTCAGACGACGTGAAGGAAACAAGCGTCAGGAAATTTTACGCAATACCAGCGCCGAGTTCTTGGAGCCGAAGGCGATGCAGTTGCAAACCGCGTGTTCGACGTTGGCAAGGCGTCCGGCCTGTGGAACATAATCGAGGTCGCACTCCGGGTCAGGAACGTCGAGGTTGATGGTCGGAGGAATCTGGCCATGCTGCATGGCCACGAGAGTGGCGGCAACGCCCGCGGCTCCGCATGCTCCTTGCGGATGGCCTATCTGCGACTTCAGGGAGGACATGGGAATTTCGCGCGCGCGTTCGCCTAATGCGAGTTTTATGGCGCGCGTCTCGATGCGGTCGTTGAGTTGCGTGCTGGTGCCGTGCAGGTTTGCGTAATCGACATTCACGGCGGCAATGCCGGCATCTCGCATAGCAAGTTCGATGGCGCGGGCAGGCTCTTCTCCACACTCCTGCAATCGCACACGATGGAAGGCTTCGCAAGTGGAGCCGTAGCCCGCGACTTCCGCGAGAATGTTTGCGCCTCGCGCTTTCGCGTGCTCGAACTCTTCGAGAACAAACATCCAGGAACCTTCGGCAACGACGAAGCCATCGCGATCGGCAGAGAAAGGACGCGAACCGCGCTCGGGCTCATCATTCCAGGAGCCGGTCATGATCTTCATCAACGTAAAGCCCTTCATGATGCCGGGAGCGATGGGCGCATCGACACCTCCGGCAATGGCCATCTCCAGCGAGCCGTGACGGATTTCTTTCATCGCGTAACCGATGGCGTCGGTGGAAGATGTGCAGCCCGTGGTGATGACGTGACTGAATCCGCGAAAGCCAAAACGCATGCTGACTTCGCTGGAGAGCGTGCCCATGGTCCCGCTGGGAATCACAAACAGGCTCACCTGCTTGATGTGTCCCGTCATCCAGAGGCGGTAATTTTCTTCGGAGAATTCCTGCGCGCCTCCGCCGGAGCCGATGACGACTCCTATCTGGCGCTGCTCATCCAGCGTGAGACTCGCCGTGTCGAGTCCGGCATGTTGGATCGCCTCACTGGCGGCGGCGATGGCGAGGGGCACAATGCGCGAAACGTGTTTTCGCTCCTTGGCATCCACCCAGGCCAGTTCGTCAAAATCGGGAATCTCGCCGGCGATTTGCACCGGGAGGTCGGAGGTATCGAAGCGGGTGATGCGGCGAACGCCGCTGGTTCCGGCCAGTACGGCGCGGCAGAAGGCCTCGCGTCCGATGCCGTTGGGGCTGACGACGCCCATGCCTGTGATAACAACTCTGCGTTCTGTCATGTGTTTTGTAAGATGCGCCGCATGCACCATTGGTTCCAGCATTCCTGGACACGCCGGTGCTGCAGGGACTCAGTTTACACACTAGAATAAAACTATGCCGCTAGGCCTCTATCTCTCGGTGCCATTCTGCAAGACGAAATGCTCATTCTGTAACTTCGCTTCGGGCGTTTTCTCGCGCGAAATATTCGATAAATATATTCGCCAGGTGACCGGCGACATCGAACGCGCAGAATCGATCTCTCGCGAATCTGGGGGTACATTCGAGCGCGAGGTGGACAGCATCTATCTGGGCGGCGGAACACCGTCGGTGCTCGCGCCGGAACAACTGCGAGAGCTGTTTGCCGCTGTGCGCGCGAATTTCGAGGTGCAACGCTTTTCGGAGATCACGGTGGAATGCGCGCCGGGAACGCTGGACCCGGAGTTGATCGACGCACTGCTGAAGTGCGGCGTGAACCGCGTCTCGCTGGGATTGCAATCGTGGGTGGATGAGGAATCGCGCGCGGTCGGGCGTCTGCATACGCGGGAGATTGCGCTGGCCGACATCGCACGGTTGCGTGAGGCGGGATTGACCGAAATATCTCTGGACCTCATCGCCGGACTTCCGCACCAGACGATGGATTCGTGGCAGCGGTCGCTGGAAGAAACCATCGCCGCCGAGGTTCCGCACGTCAGCGTCTACATGCTGGAGGTCGATGAGGATTCGCGGCTGGGACGCGAGTTGATCGCCGGTGGTACGCGCTACCACGCGCATCATGTCCCCGACGATGATCTCACTGCGGACATGTACATCGCTGCCTGCGCGAGGCTGGGCGCGGCGGGACTCCAGCAATACGAGATTTCTAATTTTGCTCGCGACAAGAAAACCGAAGACGACGAGGGCGAAGAAAATGAACACGGCTTCCCTGCCCATGCGTCCCTTCATAATCTGAAGTATTGGTTGCGGCAACCTTATCTCGGGTTCGGAGTGGACGCGCACTCCATGCTGCTGGCTCCGCGCAGGGGGGAGTCTCATGCGGCGGTGCGTCTGGCAACGGCGGATTCGCTGGACGCGCTGCTGGCGGGCGCTCCGCGAACACGCACACTGGTTGATGAAAGTGCGGCCATCGAAGAAGCGTGGTTCCTCGGCTTGCGACTGAATCGCGGCGTCGAGATGCCTTACATGGCGGAGGAATTCGGTATCGACTCCATCGAGCGCTATCGCGAACAGATCGTGGAAATGGAAGAGGCGAAATTGCTTTCGCTAGAGGACGGCTATATGCGATTGACGGAGCGCGGACGATTGCTGTCGAACGAAGTCTTCGCGCGCTTCATCCAATCGGGCGCAGAGCCGAACGGAAAGAACGAGAGCGCGCCTCCGCTTACGCAGATTCGAGTTCAATGATTACAAATCGGCTAAGTGCGAATCGGGCGATCGAAAGTAAATCCGCAATTTGAAACTCGAATTCGCAATTCAAATTTCTCCGGAGTTACACTAGGTTGTTAATTTCGATCACAGAGGAAATTCATGTCCGGCATTCCTTGCGCAAATCCCGCTAAACAAGATAAGCCGAAGTTTATCGATCTCCGCAGCGACACCGTGACGCAACCGACCGACGAGATGCGTCGTGCGATGGCCGAGGCCGTTGTGGGCGACGACGTCTACGGAGAAGATCCCACCATCAACCTGCTGGAGAAGCGCGCGGCGGAAGTCTTCGGGCGCGAAGCGTCGATCTTTGTGCCCACCGGATCAATGGGAAACCAGATCGCGATCAAACTGCACACTAAGCCGGGGCAGGACATCATCTGCGAAGAGCGCGGCCACATCTACAACTACGAGATGAGCATGCTGGCGATGTTCAGCGGATGCACGGTGCGCCCCGTGGCGGCGCCGGACGGCATCGTCACCTGGGAACTCGTGCAACGAAAGCTCGCTCCCAAGATTTACTACATGGCGCAAACGGGGCTGATTTCG
>JBBRZF010000216.1:0-4812 GCA_038236965.1 Terriglobales bacterium
AAAAAAATCCCGTAGGTGAACATGACGATAGCTGAACTAAAAGAAAAGAACATTACCGAGCTGACCCGTATCGCTCGTACTCTCGATCTGCCCGGTGCCAGTGGACTTCGCAAACAAGACCTGATCTTTAAGATCCTGCAGGCGCAGAGCGAAAAAGAGGGACACATCTTCGCCGAAGGCGTCCTTGAGATCCTTCCCGATGGATACGGCTTCCTGCGCTCGCCTGATTACAACTACCTGCCCGGGCCGGACGACATCTATGTCTCCCCCTCCCAAATCCGCAAGTTCGACCTTAAAACGGGAGACACTATCAGCGGCCAGGTACGTCCGCCGCATGAAGGCGAAAAGTATTTCGCCCTCGTCAAGATAGAGGCAGTCAACTTCGAATCTCCAGAAGAGGCACGCAACAAGATTCTCTTCGATAACCTCACGCCGCTTTATCCCCAAGAGCGAATGAAGCTCGAGACCGTCAAGGAAAACATCAGTTCGCGCGTCATGGATCTGCTGACTCCGATCGGCAAGGGACAGCGCGGACTCATCGTTGCTCCGCCGCGCACCGGCAAGACGATGCTCCTGCAGTCGCTGGCGAACTCCATCACCACCAATCATCCGGAAGTCGTGCTTATCGTGTTGCTGATCGATGAGCGTCCGGAAGAAGTCACGGACATGCAGCGTTCCGTAAAAGGCGAAGTCATCAGCTCCACCTTTGACGAGCCCGCCGCGCGTCATGTGCAGGTAGCTGAAATGGTAATCGAAAAAGCGAAGCGTCTTGTCGAGCACAAACGCGATGTGGTCATCCTGCTGGATTCCATCACCCGTCTGGCGCGCGCTTACAACACCATCGTTCCGCCTTCGGGCAAGGTGCTTTCCGGCGGCGTCGATTCCAATGCGTTGCAGCGTCCGAAACGTTTCTTCGGCGCGGCTCGCAATATCGAAGAAGGCGGCTCGCTCACCATCATCGCCACTGCGCTGATCGAAACCGGTTCGCGCATGGACGACGTGATCTTTGAAGAGTTCAAGGGAACCGGCAATATGGAAATCATCCTCGACCGCAAACTGGTCGACAAACGCACCTTCCCGGCCATCGATATTCAGCGCTCGGGAACGCGTAAGGAAGAATTGCTGATTCCCAAGGAAGACCTTGCACGCATCTGGGTTTTGCGAAAAGTTCTCAATCCGCTCTCGCCAGTGGAAGCGATGGAGTTACTCATCGACAAACTTGGCAAGACGCGTGCGAATGCGGACTTCCTGCAGAACATGAGTTCTATCTAAGATTTGTATCTCTTTCACCAGCAACTAAGCTATAGTCGAAGAAACGTACGCAACCGATGGCCGAGGCATAGACCTCGGCCAGAGTTCATAAGAACCGAAGGTGACTTTAGTAATCCCATGCGATTACTTAAGTCCCTTAAGCCACTTTGGGGTAACAACTTAGATTGACAATGATGGCTACGGGTCTTAGGATTCGTATGGTGGGATAAAGTTAGGGGTGCAAAATGCGCGACCGTATGGTCACGAAGTTTTTAAGCGTCGTCATGATGTTGGTTTTCCCCGCCTCGATCATGATGGCCGAAACGAATGCCGCGATGCTGTATTCGAGCGGGCACGCGATGTTGAATGGCACCGGAGTGGCGCACTCCACCGCAGTGTTTGCTGGAGATAAAATCCAGACAGCACAGGATTCAGCCGCGACGATCCATGGAAACGGCTCAACGGTGCTGGTCCCTGCAAACTCTTCCGTCCAATTCCAGGGCGATGGAATCGATTTAGAATCGGGTTCGGCTGTAGTTTCCACCACCAAAGGCCTAAAAGCTAAGGTCGATGATTTGACGGTCCGTCCTGTTAACGGTTCCGCGAAGTTCGAAGTGATTGCAAAGAACGGCGACGTTCTGATCGCGGCTCGCACGGGCTCGTTGTCTTTGACGGATGCCAATGGCACAACTTATCTACAGGAAGGTGGCACCACCACCAAGTCCAAAAAGGGAGCTATTCCTGGAATCGGGACCACGACGGCAACCCCCGATGATGAACACCGAATGAGAACCGCTTTGGCAGTGTTTTTAGGGATCGCCGCCGTTGCTGCTGCTGTAGCTATTGTGATCGCCAGCACTAACTCTCCTGGAGCTGTAAGCCCCGGACAGCCGTAATCCAAAAAAATCGATTTCACAAATGACCCGCCTGCAAGCGGGTCATTTTTTGCGCCCCAATCAGCAGTCGGCTGTCGGCTAAGAGCAGTTGCCAGTTGCCAGTTCCCAGTTAGAACCTAAAGAGCAGTTACCGGGTGCTGCTTCCCTGTTGAGACCACGGAAACAACGGCTCTGGTTGAATGTGCCTTCTCGCTTTCAACCGGCAACCGGCAACTGGCAACCGGCAACTGGCAACCGGCCGCTTCTCTCCTCCGAGCAAAGCAAAGGGCCCGCATGCGCACGGGCCCTTCGTTTTTACTACAACTTTGCATCTATTTACTGCTGAGCTGCGCCTACTGAAGCCAGTCGATTGCTCGTCGGCCCCGTTACCCTGGTCAGATAGGGGAAGATCGGCGTTACTTCGAAAGGCATCTTCTCGCGGGCCGAGAGCAGTGCCACCGGCTTGTTCTTGGAGATCTCGATGCGATCATTCCAGGGATCTACCTTGATGCGTCCGCCCAGAGGCAAAGCCGCGATCTGATCCAATTTGTTCGACTCCACTTTTGGGGCCTGCATCATCAGTTCATGCAAGCGAAGCTGGTTGTCCTTGTTCTGCAAGGTATTTCCCAGGCGCGCCCGAACCAACTGAGGCAGTGCCTTTCGGCTGGCATCGAGTTGACGCAGGAAGAGTCCGGCGTTGAGCAGCTTGTCCTTGTAGGGAGAGTTGGTCAGCAGCTCCATCGCTTTCTTGTCGGCGTCGGCTTCATCTTTGCCGTCGTGCGAGAAACCGAAGTGCTGGAGGGTCTTTTCATCGGGGAAGAGCATGCGGTCATTGAAGGCGTAGCGGGTGTCGACCCGGTGTCCGAGGATGATATGTCCCATCTCGTGCGCCAGCACTGCCGCCAGGGTCGCCTCATCCGGGATCACGTCCAGCAATCCGCGGCTGATCACGATGGTGTGACCGACCGAGAAGGTTTCCATCGGAGAGGTCATCAGAACGCGGCAGCGAATTTCCGGGGCGATGTTCAGGTTGTTGGTGATCTCTATGTTGTTGACCACCGTCTGCAGGACTTTATCAACTTCTCCGCTGAAGGCCAACAGGCCGGCTTTCTGGAGACGCTCGACGACATTGTCTTCCGCCTGGCGTTCCCAGGCACGCTGGCTCGCCACGGGCGACATGTCCTGTACGTTCTCACTGTGGTCGCGGACGCTGTCGGACGTGTCCACCAATACCTGGGTGAACTCTTCCTGCATCTCGCCGTTCTTCACGTTGTATCCCCACAAGCGCGTCTGCGATTTGTAGTGGATCTTCTGCACGAAATGAACCTTCAGGTCAGACTCTTCGCTGTAAACATAGGCGGGAAGCCAAAGTCCAGGTCCCATGTTGAGGCGCCAGCTATCGAAGTGGAGATAGATTCCGGTGCGGGGACGCGGAACGTAGGTTCCATTAAAGCGAACGATGTTGTAGTCCTGGTCTTCCACCCAGATGCGTCCCAGGAAGCGTCCTTTCCCCGTGTTCTTCTTGGGGCTGACATCGACGACCACGGTGCGGACTTCGCCAAGGAACTCGCGGCGTACGAACTTGAAGTCATAATGCGCGCGGTCGAAGGCGTTGCCGTCCACCATGATCATCTGCGCAAAGCCCAGCGGCAGGTAGTCCACCCGCATTACGCTGGTCAACTTCATATACATACGCTTGAAGAAGCCGGGATCGTCGTTGAGAAAAGTTTTGTCCTGCAATCCGTTGTCGGTGGAGATGCGTCCAAGGAAATATTTGTCGCTGTCCGGCACGGAACCCATTTCCTTGTCGGGCTTCATGTTCTGGATATAGGTCTCGGCCATGGGCTTGTATTTCTTCATGGTCTGGATGAACGCCTGTTCGCGAGTGACGGTGCGGTCCACGATCTGGTCGAACGAAGGCGGGGACTGTGGCTGGTCAGCCGCGCTCGCAAGCGTGGCAGCCAACATCAGGACAGCAAGAGCGACTTTGGGGAACGATACTCGTATGCGCATGGGATTAGCTCAACTGGAAAACAATATGCAAAGTGGCGTTGGAGTCGACCGGCTGGCCTTCGCGCAGTGCCGGAGAGAAACGGATGCCTTCGGCGGCTCGCACCGCAGCGTCATCCAGGCCGTGTCCCAAACCGCGAATGACGCGGACGACACGCACCTGGCCCTGTGCCGTGAAAGTAACCTGAACGAGGACTTCACCCTCGACATGGAGTTTGCGCGCCTCGTCCGAGTAAACCGGATTCGGCTTGCTGGTAATGGAGACCGGCGTCGCCGCCGCTTCCGTTACCGTTTTCTTTTTGGGAGCCTCGGGAGCCGGCTGGGCTGCTGCGAACGAAGTGCTCTGTACACGTCCCTGCGCGCCCGTACCGCGGCCGCCGCCTCCACCTTCACTGGCTATTCCATTGCCAAAACCCGCGCTGGCTACCGTGCCGCGGACGCCATGGCTGCCGCCGGAACCGTTGCCTTGTCCCGGACCGCCCGGTAACTCGAAGCTGCCCAGTTTCGCGATGTTTGTTTTTCCCGTGGACTTGTCATTCGCCGGAACGCCATTCGGATCGCCGAAGCCACCCGTCTGCACTTCGTGCGCGGGCGTGTTCTTCAAAGTCGGAAGCGCTGAACTGCCGCTGAAACTGGCTGTCGCAATAGCGCGAGCAACCTTGGGACCGGCTGGTTT
>JBBRZF010000217.1:0-4797 GCA_038236965.1 Terriglobales bacterium
GAAGTTTCCTTGGCGGTACTCGATGTCGGCGAGGTAGAACTGCGCGTTTCCAGCGAGCTCTGTGTTGGAGTAGTACTTCATGTAATCGGTGAACTGCTGGATGGAAAGATCGTAGCGTCCGGCGTTGTAGTCGCGCAGGGCGTTGTTATAGAGAGCGTCGGCTGGCGGCGCTTGCGAGGCAGCGGTCGCGTTGCCGGGGCCGGGAGGCGTGCCCGACGGGGATGTTCCGGGAGCGATGTTCGATTGGGCTGACTGCATGTCCTCAAGCTGCTTGGAGACTTTGGCGAGGCGCGCTTTGAGTTCGTCGAGCGAATCGTGCATGGATTGGACTTGTCCGCTGACCTGCTCGATGCGCGACTGAGTGTCGCCGTTCTGCGTCTGCAGATTGCGCTGCATGGCATCGACGGAGGCGGCCATCTTATTGACGTTGTCTGTGCTTTGTTCAACCAGGTTACGCATTACGCCCATGCGTTCGTCGAAGGACTGCTGCATGCGGGCCATCTGGTCGGAGAGGGCCTGCACCTGCGTCTGGAGTTGAACGATTTCCTTGCTGACGGCAAAGGCCGGAGTGACCGGTCCGATCATCAGGGCGAAAATTGCGATTGCGGAAATAAGTTTTTTCATAGCGTTTGTCCGATTAGATGCGGAATAGCTGCTCGACGAATTACCCTCAGCGGCTAAAGCCGCATTGTTGAGAATTCGAACGGCACGGCTGAAGCCGTGCCCTATCAAAGCATATTCTAGTTACTTCACGGCTGAAGCCGTGCCCTGACACGGAACATTTTTGCCCGTGCATGAACCATCTCGTAATTGCCCACGTTAACGCACGGAGAACGTGCGCGAACGTTGGGCACCAAGTGCTGCTGCTGACTCAGGTCTGTCCTGACAAATGTCTCGTAAATCCCCACGTTAACGCACGAAGTGCGTGCGCGAACGTGGGGCACCAAGGGTTACCAGCTACTTGCCGGAGACGAAGTGAGCGCGGCGGTTTTGCTGCCAGCACTGTTCGTTGGACTCGGTGCAGAACGGTTTTTCCTTGCCGTAGCTGATGGTTCGCATACGGTCGGCAGGAACGCCGAGTTGCACCAGGGCCTGACGAGCGGAGTTTGCGCGATTGTCGCCGAGGGCGAGGTTGTATTCGGTGGAGCCGCGTTCGTCGCAATGTCCTTCGATGGTGAAGGTCACGTTGGGATGGCTCTTCAAGAACGAGGCCGCCGTTTGCAACGCCTGTTGATCGGCGGGGCTCACGTCGTACTTGTCGTAGTCGAAGAAGATGTCCTTCATGTTCTGCGCGAAGAGTTGCTGGTCGGTGAGGCTGGGAGTGGCGGCGGGGGGCGGCGGAGGCGGCGGAGTCACAGTGACGCGGGCGGTGGCTTCCTGGGTTCCGCCGTCACCTTTCGCGACGAGGCGGTAGGTGCTGGAAGCGGTGGGCGTCACCTGCTGGGTTCCGGAGACGGCCACTTTGCCAACGCCTTCGATGGAAACGTCGGTCGCGTTCTGCGTAGTCCACGAAAGGGTTGTGGACTCGCCTTGCTGCACGGTCGCAGGGTTCGCCGTGAGAGATGCGGTGGGCGATGGCGGCGGTGGCGGCGGGGCCACAGGTGTGGCGACGGGTTTCTTTTTGCACGCGCCAAGGAACATGAGTCCGGCAAAAGCCAGGAGCAGGAACAGGTACTTCATCCTGTTGTGATTCACCAAGTCCTCCAATTGCGAGATCGTCTCGCGAATGTTGCGTCAGGGGGGATCGTGAACTTTCTGCGGTCCCAGTTAACAGTTCGAACCTAAGTATTGCAAAGTGAAATGAAACAAAACTGTGCGACGGGCGGGCGCGATGAAACTACTTGTAGCTCCAGTTGGGCTGCGAATTCTTGCCTGTGGTGGTCAATGCTTTCTGTTGGCTACCATCGGCAAGCATAGTCCAAATCTGATCGCTGCCGTTACGCGTTGACTGGAAGACGATGTGGCGTCCATCGGGCGACCACGAGGGGAAGTCGTTTCGTCCGCCATCATGCGTGAGTTGCACCCACTGTCGGCTGGCCACATCCATAATATAAATGTCCTGCGCTCCGGGCGCACCCGCGCCGTAATGACGTATCCAGGAGAAGGCGAGGAACTGTCCGTTGGGCGACCAGGAGGGAGAGACGGCGTAGCCTTGTTCGGTCAGGCGCTGGGGATTGGTGCCATCGCTTTCCATGATGAATATCTGGGGGAGACCGCTGCGTCCGCTGACCCAGGCGATCTGCGCATTGGTCTTGGGATTGAAGACGGGAGAGACGTCGGGACCGTGGAAGGCGGTAAGACGCTTGAGTGCGTTGCCATTGGCGTCGGTCATGTAGATTTCGGGATCGCCTGAGCGCGAGGACGAGAAGGCAAGATGCGCGCCGTCGCTGGACCACGCTGGAGAGATTGTCGTTCCACCGGCAGATGCGAAGCTGACGAGGCGATTGAGTTCCAACGACCACATGAGAATACTGGGGCCGCCCTTGGCGAACGAGGCGAAGGCGACGCGCGAATTGTCTGGCGATATGCGCGGCGAGAGGGAGATGGAGTTGAGACTGGTTATGCGGTGCTGATTGGCACCATCGTAATCCATCGCCCAGACTTCCTTGGAACCGGTGCGGGCGCTGATGAAATAAATCCTGGTTTCCGTGATGCCTTGTATTCCGCCGCCGAGGCGGAAGATGATCTCGTTGGCGAAGCGGTGAGCGATGACGCGAGCGTTCTCCACGGTCGCGGACTCGCGATATTGCTTGGCGAGAACCTGCGGCGAGGAAGGATTCTTGACATCGTAAAGCCAGCCTTGCACGGAGACCTGGTCGGCGGCGACGCCGAGATTTCCGAAGTCCACCATAATGGCGTTTGGCGGAGGATTGCCCCAGGCGTCGAGTTTGACGTCGGCAGGCGCGCCGTAGTCGCCGAGCGGGTAGAAGCTCCTGGAGACCATGTCGAAGATGCCCGCGCTCTCGAGGTCGTTCCAAAGGGTGTCGTTGAAAGTCTTGAGCAGTTCGGCGTTGCGCGGATCGGCGCTGGCGGCTTTGAAGTTGGGAGAGGCGAGACGGATCTTTTCAATACCGAGTCCGGTGCCGGTGCGGATCCAATCGGTTTGCGCGGAGGCGCAGAGTGAGAAGAAGAGTGCGAATAGAAGAGCAGCGAGAGCGAAATGCTTTTTCATCCCTGGCAATTTCCCCGGCGGCCATTTGCGACATTTATCGCAAAGACTGCGTCTGTTTCATTGCTTCACGCGCGCACCTGGCGAGCGCAGGACTAACGCCTGTAGTCGAACCAAAACTCTACGGCGACGTTGCTGCCGCGATAATCGCCGGGCAGCGGACCAAATGTATCGATGCGCTGCAGGGCACGAAGCGCGGACTGGTCGAGTGCTGGAACTCCGCTCGACTGCTCCACGCGAACGCTGGTTGGTGCGCCGCTGCGATTGATCTCAAAGTAGATGTAAACCCGTCGCGCGGTTGAGACACTCGGATCGACTTCGTATTTCAACCAATTGTCAGAAACCTTTTTGCGTACTACATCAACGTACCACGCATAGCGGCTACCGAAATCGCCGCCGCCTCCGGTCATGCTGAATCCACCCTTGGCGCCGCCCGCGTTGAAGACTCCGTAAGGGCCGCTGACGGGGCCGCCTTGTCCGAATGGGATGCGGTTATCGACGTCGGCACGAAGCTCTTTTGGAATTTCCTTGGTCGCGGTTTTTGGCTCTGGCGTGGGCTTTCGCTTAGATTCCTTGTCGGGAATGGGAATCGCGTCTGGAGTCTTCTCGATGGGCTTGGGCTGAGATTGCGTGAGGCCTTTGCTTTCCGTGGCGAGCACGTTCTTGGCTTCCGGATTAGCAGGGAGGGGGACGCTGGAAACAAGCGTGGCGCTCATAGCTCCGCCGCCGGAGCCTGCGCCTCCCCAATCTTCGCCGCGCGCAGAGGAGATGGCGGCGTAGAAGATCATGCTGCCGAAGAGCAGTCCGTGTAGCGCGACGGAGACTGCGAGCGGCGCTCGCCACTCATCGCGTTCGTCGAAGATGTCGGAAGAAACTGCCATCGTTCTATTTGCGTCCGTTACCGATGGGTTGCGTGACGATACTTACGTGCGTGATGCCAGTGCTCTTTACGGCGTCCATCACGGTGGCGAAAGCGCCGAAGGGAACGTTCTCGTCGGAGCGTAAGAATATGGCCTGGTTTTGCGGGTCGCGAATCTTCTGACGCAGTTTGTCGGCGATCTCATTGATGTTGATGGGATCGTTGC
Organism: Terriglobales bacterium; assembly: GCA_038236965.1. Lineage (GTDB taxonomy): Bacteria > Acidobacteriota > Terriglobia > Terriglobales > Acidobacteriaceae > JBBRZF01. The sequence continues at coordinate 4,255 of JBBRZF010000217.1, forward strand.
CGAGATAAACGCGCTGCTGCTTATCGATGGAAATGACGACGCGCTCTTCGGTGATCTCGTTTACGGTTCGCGTCTTGGGAACTTCGACTTCGATGCCCGACTGCAGGATGGGCGCGGTGACCATGAAGATGATGAGCAATACGAGCACGACGTCAACGAGCGGCGTGATGTTGATGTCGGCCAGCGAGGTCTGCGTGCGTCCCTGATTATTGGTGAACGCCATCTAGCGCTCCACCGTGTTGACCGTGGGCGGCGCAGGTTGCGCGCGTTCGACGGCGTTCATCAGTTCGAGCGAGAAGTCGTCCATGCGCGAACCGAAGGTGCGGATCTCGTTGATGAAAATGTTGTAGGCGATGACAGCCGGGATGGCCGCGAAGAGTCCGCCAGCGGTAGTGACGAGCGCCTCGGAGATTCCGGGAGCGACCGCGCGCAGGGTTGCCGCACCGGCGGTGCCGAGTCCGTGGAAGGCGTCCATGATGCCCCAGACGGTTCCGAAAAGGCCGATGAATGGAGTGACCGCGCCGGTGGTTGCGAGCCAGGGAA
>JBBRZF010000218.1:0-4768 GCA_038236965.1 Terriglobales bacterium
ATGAGCGGATGCTCGGGATCCACATCAAAGACCTCATACCGGGGGCCCGGCTTTTGAATGAGAAACACATTGTCCTCGAACCAGACATCCACCTGGGTGCCATCGCTGAAAAGGCTCGAGGTTTTGCGAAGCTGCGTTTCAGGCGCTCAATATCAAAAAGGAAGTAGAAACTGAAAACCGCACTGATGAATCCGATAACGCTTTCGCTTCTACTCGGAACGACCGCCGCTCTCGCCAATGTCTTTGGCGGAGCACTGCTGGTCCAGCGCCATTGGGAGCGTCGCTTCCTGAAGTACTTCATGTCGCTTGGCGCAGGATTCATGCTCGCCACCGCTATCGTGGAGATGGTTCCCCAGAGTCTGGCGCGGCAGGGCAGAAAAGGCGCCTACCTGGTGCTGCTCGGCTACCTGCTCATCCATTTTTTCGAGCACACGGTCACGCCTCATTTTCACTTCGGCGAAGAGACGCACCACGACGAATTCGCACATTCGCACAAAGGGTTTTCCGTTCTCGTCGGCCTGCTGATCCACACCTTTTTCGACGGAATCGCCATTGCTTCCGGATTCCTCGTCTCCCACTACCTGGGTTGGATCATTTTCATCGCCGTCTTTCTACACAAGATTCCCGAAGGCTTCACCATCGCCTCCGTAATGTTGGCCAGCGGACAGAGTCGCCTCAAGTCGTGGGGCGCGTCCGTGATGCTCGGAGCGGCAACCTTCGCGGGCGTACTCGTCATGGCAATCACCCAGCACGCCGTTGCCGTCGGACTGCCCATCTCCGCGGGAGTCACCATCTATGTCGCCGCAACCGACCTGCTCCCCGAAGTGAATCGCGAACCCGGCATTAAGATGGCTCTGGTCGCCTTCATCGGCGTCGCCGTATTCTTCCTGCTCGATACCGTTTTCCACGTGCACTAGGAAAAATTGGTAATTGGGTAATTTGTAATTGGGTAAGTGAAAATCAAAGGCCACGGCATCTCTGCCGCGGCCTTTGATTTTGTTTCAATTTGCCAGATTACCAATTACCCAATTGCCCGATGCCCTACTCCACCTGGTGTTTCGCCGTGTATCCCTCGCGCGCAATGATCTGGTACTTGATCTCTTTTCCCTTTTCATCTTTCAGCATCAGCGGCTTGTCCGTTCCCGGCGCCACCAGTTGCACCTTCAACTTTCGGTAGGTGCCGTCCTGTTTCGTGTTCGTCGGGTGATAGCTCAGGGTGTACTGGTTGCGCATGGTCCCGGCAATGTCGGAGAAGATCCCTCTCAGTTCGCCCGTCATGCGCGGGTTGTACCAGCGTCCGCCTGTCAACTTCGCGAACGTGTTCATCTGGTTGTCTGCCTGAAGGTAATCGATCATCGCCTCGCGCACGCGCGGATCCGATCCATAGCGCGCATCCACCGATTCCAGAAAAGCCCTGCCTGTGCTCACCGTAAAGATAGTGACACCCTGCGTGTCTTTCACTTTCTTTAATATCTTGTCGTAAGTAATCCGGCTGAAAGTATCGCGCCCACTCGCAACAACGACGATCTGCTTTCTGCCCGGAATCGCTTCGACGCGGTCCAGCGTGTCGTAGAGAGCGTCAAACAGGTTGCTCTCGCTAAAGCCCGGGACGCGCAACATGTTCAACGCGCCAAAGACCTTCCCTTTGTCCTGCGTGAAATCCACCAGGATGTAGGGCTTCATGTCGAACTCGATGACCGCTACCCAGTCTTCTTTTTTCAAGCCTTCGGCAAAGGTGTAAGCCGAGTTGAGCGCGTCTTCCATGAACCGGTAATTCGAGTTCGAGAATTCGATCAGCAGGACTGCCGTGATGGGCGCTTCCGTCTGGTTGAAATTGTTCAGCGTCTGAGGAACGCCATCTTCGGTGACGCGGAAGTGTTCCTTCTTCAATCCAGGGACGAAGTGGCCGTCTTTGCTCGACACGATCACGTCCATGCTCACGATCGGAACGTCCACGGACAGCGAGTAATCGGGCATTCCTTCCGGGGTCTTTGGGCGCGGCGGAGGCGGCGGGGCCTCCTCCTGGGTCTTTTTTGGGATGGCGATGGTTCCCACATCGCCCTGCGGACCACCCGCCTCCGGCGGTGCCTGTTGTTGCGGTTTCTGTTGGCCGCTGGTCTGCGTTTGGCCTTGCGTCTGCGCCGCGTGCGCCAAAATCGGAGCAGCCGACGCCACCAGTAGCACCGCCAACGTCAGGGCCAGCCCTACGCCGGTACTACGATAAATGCCGTGGGAAGTAAGGGTTTTCATAGGCTTCTAATCGAGCTGCTTCTCCGCTAGTATAGATGCACAAACAGGCCTGTTCGACGTTTTTGCGCGATAGCAAACTCTTTACAATTGATTTCGCAACCGAAGTATCTGGTTGTGAATCTCTCTATGTAGAAGCCGCTTCGCGATCGTCGTCGAGGCACTCGGGGCTTGCCTGCCCGGGAGAAAGGATGCACGCGCGTCCGGCTTGTCACTCCGGGCTCCTGCGTTCTCGCAGTATGATCATTCGCCGTCCCCTTCGTCTACTCGCCGTACCTCTGATTCTCCTGAGTTCGCTCTCGTTCGCCGCTGATTCCAAGACTGTTAAAGTCGCTATCATGCCGCTCGACCAAGTGAAGATCGGCATGCGCGGAACCGCGTACACGGTCTTCCAGGGCGTTAAGCCTGAGCCGATGGAAGTAGAGGTTCTCGGCATTTTGCGCAACATGGCCGGTCCCAAGGGCGACGTCATCCTCGTACGCCTCCATGGAACTAAGCCCGAATATACCGGCGTTGTCGCAGGTATGAGCGGCAGTCCCGTGTACATCGACGGCAAGCTCGTCGGCGCTCTCGCCTATCGCATCGGAGAATTTTCCAAGGAACCTATCGGCGGTGTCACGCCTATCGAGAAGATGCTCGAGATCAACGAACTCGATCAATCGACGATCCCTGATTCCACACAGTCCGCCACCTCAGCGCAAATGGCGCAGCGCACCTCAGGTCCCGGCGTACCCGTTGCCGACCCCCAGGTTTTTAGCTACCTGAAGCCCATTGATACCCCGCTTGTGTTCAACGGCTTTTCGCCCGACACGGTCAAGCAGTTCGCTTCGCAATTTGCCGCGGCCGGAATCGTGCCTGTCATGGGCGCCGGTTCATCGTCGGACGCCAAGCAACCCGAGCCTATCGAACCCGGCTCCTCCGTCGGAGCAGTCCTCGTTCGCGGAGATATGGATATCGCCGCCACCTGCACCGTCACCTACATCGATCCCCAGCGCTTGCTTGCCTGCGGCCATCCCCTGCTGAATTTTGGCTCCGTGGATATGCCAATGACGAAGTCCACCGTGCTTGCCACGTTGCCTTCACCGGCCAACGCTTTCAAGATCGCCTCCACCACCGAATCGATCGGCTCCTTCGTTCAAGATCGCAAGACCGGCATTCTCGGACGCTTCGGCAAAGAGGCGCAGATGATTCCCGTCACGCTCAATATGCACGGAATCTCACGCCCCAAATCTTTTCACTTCGAGGTGCTCAACAACGCCAAGCTGACGCCCGTGGCCATGATGGCTACCGTCTTCAACGCCATACAGGGAATGAACGAGTACGGCGAAGACACTACCTTCCGCGTCAACGGCAATATCAGCGTCGCCGGATATCCAAAACTCGATATCGACAACATGTACGCCCCCATGGACGGCGGAAATCCGACTGCGGCCGCAATCGCCATGGCGCTCGGCGAACGCTTCAGCCGCATCTTCGACAACCCCTATCAGCGTCCTGAGATCTCTGGCGTCGAACTCAATATCGACATGGTTCGCGAACGCCGCTGGGCGCGGCTGGAAACCGCGCGTACCGACGTAACCGAAGCCCGTCCCGGCGATGAGATCGTCGTGGAAACCGTACTCCGTCCTTATCGTGGAGAGCGCCTCGTCCGTCAGCTTCCTATCAAGATTCCGACTTCCACGCCCAAAGGCACGCTGCGCATTCTGGTCAGCGATGGCGACACGCTCGACCGTATGCGACGCTTCGCTCCCACGGCATCGCGACGCATGGACCTCAACTCCATCATCGCGCAGTTGAACAAAGAACACGCCAACCATTGCCTCTACGTTTCCCTGCTGGAAGCGAACCCGCAAGCCATGGTGGAAGACAAGGTAATGCCCACGTTGCCGCTTTCCATCATGAACGTGATGGACGGGATGCGCGGGACTCAGGAGATGATCGTCACCGCCGAATCCGCCGTGAATGAAACCTCCACGCCGCTCGACTACGTGGTCTCCGGCGCTCAGGTCATCACCGTCAACGTCCGTTAAGCCAACATTTGCATCCAACCAGAGCGGGCGCCCTTCCGGGGCGCCGTTGCTTTTCTGCCAGCCAGTTCGCCGCTCCTTGCGCCTTCCCTTCGTGTTACGCTATTTCCATTCCCCACCGTCTACGCAAACCATGATCATGCGAAAAACACTCGTCGCCGCGTTCGTTCTTCTTTCTACCTTCACCCTTGCCCAGGGCACACGTACTTGGGAACAGTCGAAGTTCGACGATTTCGAAAAAGGCACACCCAAGGGAGTTGCCATCCGCAGCGACGGAACCCTTGAGCTCGCGCCCGCGATGAAGCAGGTCTACACCACGCCCTCCACTTATATATGGGCCATCGCGTCCGACGACCGGGGCAATGTCTATGCCGCCGCCGGAGCGCCCGCGCGCGTCTATCGCATCACGCCCGAGGGCCAGGCGACCGTCATTCTCGCGCCCAGTGAACTCCAGGTACAGGCGCTCGCCGTGGACAAGTCCGGCGTCGTCTATG
>JBBRZF010000219.1:0-4753 GCA_038236965.1 Terriglobales bacterium
ATTGTCGATGAAGTTACGACCCTGACCGGCCCCGGAGAGTTGATCGACGTCGTAGCCACCGAGCGCGGCATCGCCATCAATCCCCGACGCCAGGATTTGATCGATGCCTGCAAGGGCAGCGATCTTCCAATCCGTTCCATCGAAGAGATGAAGGCCGAGGTAGATGCCATCTGCGGAGGCAAGCCGCGCCGCCCCGAACGCACGGACGAGCCAGTAGCGGTCGTGAAGTGGGTGGATGGCACCGTGCTCGATACCATTTGGAAGACAATCTGATCTTCTGTGATACACAAACATGATTCACAAAAAAACCGACGCCCTCAAGCGTCGGTTTTGTTTTTCCTGCGAGCGCGATTTCAGTTTTTTGGCAGTTCCAGTTTTCTGCGCGCGGGAGGCGTGCTGTTTGCCGTGCTCGCAACCGCGCCGTTGCCGTTCGCTGCTGCTGCGTTCGCGGCGGCGTTGGCGTTGTTCATTCCCGCCAGCTCCGAGCGACGATACTTCGGTTCGCTCACATAGCCCTTGATGTGGTTCTTGGTGATGCTGTTGATCACCAGTTCCACCGGCTGACCGCTGTCTCCGGCGTAGAACATCACGGGCTCGAATACGTTGACGTGTTTCTTCGTGACCTTGGCGTCATCCACCATCAGTTCGAGGTCGGCGTAGAGGTTCTTGTTGTTCGCCTTCTTGACGCGAATACCGAACGGCCCGGAGTGCTGGAAGCCCTTCGCTTTATCGAGATCGAATTCGTAGTAGTTGCGCTCGCCCTTGCGTTGCAGGACGACGAGTTCGTCGTGCGTGCGTGCGATGGAGCCGGAGAGCTCGGTGCGGGTGCCGGCGAGGTTCTGGTTGGTGGCGTCGAGTCCCTGCCGAGTGGCGTCGAGCCCCTGACGAGTCTCGTCGAGAGCCTTCGCCTGTGCGTCCAGCTTGGACTGCAACTGCTTCCAGCGCGGATCGTCACGGCGTATGCGACGCGCGGCCGCCGACTTCGAGTGCGACGAGTGTGTCACCTGTACCGGCTGCGCCTGCACGGGCGGCGCGGAGAGGGTATTGATCTTCGCCGAGAGCGCGTCAATCTGCGAGCGGGTGTCGTTCAGCGACGCGCTTACGCGGTCGTTCTGTGCAGCCAGTGTATTGACGGTGCGGTGCTGGTACATAGCGTAACCGCCGAGGGCGATGAGCGCGACGGCGAGAACGGCAATGATGATGCGGTTGCGGGATTCCATAATGCCTCCGTTACAGAAGGAGGAAATGCACGGGAAGTGCCATCCTAAGTGGCTGAATTTATTGTTCCGGGAAAAAGGAAGCAGGAAGAATTTACACGCCACCCGAAATCTTTGGCCGCCGCATTTCCAAGAAAGGATGGCCCCACCGAAACGCCTAAGACGCGACGTTTCGCATGGGGCCATTCTCGCAAAAACTCTTTGAGCCGAGGGCTATAGTTTCGGACTCATCCCCAGTGCCTTCACCAGGAACGACCAGTTGTCGGTTACCTCGTCGATGGTTTTGGTGACCGGTTTGCCTGCGCCGTGGCCAGCTTTGGTTTCGATGCGTATCAGCACCGGAGCCGGACCTGCCTGGTCGGCTTGCATCGTCGCCGCGAACTTGAAGCTGTGCGCCGGAACAACGCGGTCATCATGATCAGCCGTGGTGATGAATGTCGGCGGGTACCTGGTGCCGGGCTTCAGGTTGTGCAGCGGCGAATACTTGTAGATGGCCTTGAACTGTTCGGAATCGTCAGACGAACCGTAGTCAGAAGTCCATCCCCAACCGATGGTGAATTTGTGGAAGCGCAGCATATCCATCACGCCCACGCCCGGCAGCGTTGCACCGTACAGGTCGGGACGCTGCGTGACGCAAGCGCCCACCAGCAATCCACCGTTCGACCGTCCGCCGATAGCGAGGTGCGGCGTCGAGGTGTACTTGTTTGCAATCAGGTATTCCGCGCCTGCGATGAAGTCGTCGAACACATTTTGTTTTTGCAGCTTGGTCCCGGCGAGGTGCCAGTTCTCGCCGTATTCGCTGCCGCCGCGAAGACTCGCTTGCGCGTAGATGCCGCCCATCTCCATCCACACAAGGTTCGCCACGCTGAACCCCGGAACCTCGGGCGAATTGAATCCGCCGTAGCCGTACAGGTAGGTCGAATTCGTGCCGTCAAGTTTCAGGCCCTTCTTATAGGTCAGGAACATCGGTATCTGCGTGCCGTCCTTGCTCTTGTAGAACACCTGCTTGGTCTCATACTCGGACGAGTTGAAGTCCACTTTCGGCTGACGGAAGATGGTGCTCTTACCGCTTGGAACGTCGTAGTGATAGATCGTCGTCGGCGTGGTGAAACTCGCAAACGAATAGAACGTCTCCGTGTCCGTGCGCTTGCCGCCGAATCCGCCAGCGGTTCCAATGCCCGGGAAATCGACGTTGCGCAGGAATTTTCCGGTCAGGTCGAAGACGCGAACTTCCGTCTTCGCGTCCTTCAGGTAGCTGGCGATAAATCGCTCGCCCACCACGCCCGCGCCCTGTAGTGCATCTTTCGCTTCCGGAATCACCGTCTTCCAATTCTTGCGTTCCGGATGCCGGATATCGATTGCGATCACGCGACCGCGCGGAGCTTCCAGGTCGGTGTTGAACCAGAAGACGGGGCCATCGTTGTCGATAAAGTTGTAGCCCGCATCCGCTTCATCGATCAGACGAACGACGTTCTTCATGTCCTTCTTCAAATCGACGTAGTAGATGCGATTCTTCGGCGCCGACCCTTGCCACACATGAACGATCAGGAAGCGCCCGTCATCCGTCACCGAGCCGCCAAAACCGAGTTCCTTATTGTCTGGACGTTCGTAGATGAGGATGTCGTCCGCTTGCGGCGTGCCCAGCCGATGGTAATAAAGCTTCTGGTTGTAGTTGGCCGCCTGCATCATGGTCGATTTCGTCGGCTCGTCGTAACGGCTGTAGAAGATTCCCTTGTTGTCGCGCGTCCAGGTTGCGCCAGAGAATTTCACCCACTTCAAAACGTCAGGCAGGTCTTTGCCGGAATCGATATCGCGAACGTGCCACTCCTGCCAATCCGATCCGGAAGCGGAGATTCCATAAGCCAGCAGTTTTCCGTCATCCGTAAAATCGATGCCGCTCAGCGCGACGGTTCCGTCCGTCGAAAACGTGTTGGGGTCCAACAGCATGTGCGGCTCGCCCGCAATCGAATCGATCCAGTAGAGGACGGACTGATTCTGCAATCCGTTGTTCTTGGAATAAAAATAGCGCGAGCCATGTTTCGCCGGAGCGCTGTAGCGCTCAAAATTCCACAGCTTCGTCAGCCGCGCCTTGATCGCCGCTCTCTGCGGGACTGAATCGAGATAAGAAAACGTCAGCTTATTTTCTGCGTCGATCCACGTGCGCGTCTCCGGCGTGTCGGAATCTTCCAGCCAGCGATAAGGGTCAGCGACCTTGACGCCGTGGTAATCGTCCACATGGTCAGACTTGCGTGCTTGCGGATAGTGGAAGGCGCTGTCTTGCGCCAGAAGCGCGCAGGCGGCCAGCAGTAACGAGCAAAGTATTAAGAGTGTCATGGGACGAAGATTCATTCAGTGGGCTCCGGTCAGTAATCGTACATGAGGTTAGACGTGCGAGCGGAATTTCTGGTAACCGGCTGGCAACCTCAAGATTTCCGCCTCAAACCGCCGCCTCAGAATCGTGCACAACTCCTGTAATTCCTTACCAGCCGTGCGATTACAGAAGTATTACAGTCCGTCTCCGTGATTGGGGATATCTTACAAATAACGAGTGTGGGCGCGAGATTGTGGGGCGCAGCTACAACAAGTTGAATCGTTAAGGATGGCACTTTGATCACCGACTTCGAAAATCAGCCGAGAGATATCAACTGGATTACAACTTTCTTCATGGCCGCGTTTCACATTGGCGCCGTGGTAGCGCTGTTCTTCTTCTCGTGGAAAGGCTTGTTCCTTGCCGCGTTCCTTTGGTGGGTGTCGGGGTCACTCGGCATCGGCATGGGATACCACCGTTTGCTGACGCATCGCGGATACAAGACTCCGAAATGGGTTGAGTATTTCATGACCGTCTGCGCGACGCTTACGCTCGAAGGCGGACCGATCTTCTGGGTAGCCACGCATCGCATCCATCACCAGCTCACCGACAAACCCGGCGATCCGCATTCTCCGCGCGATGGCAAGTGGTGGTCGCACATGGGCTGGATCGTTACCGGCAAAGCCATGCACCAGTCCACGACCGAACTGGCGCCTTACGTGCCCGATCTCCGCAAAGACAAATTCCATGTCTGGATCAGCAAGTGGCATTGGATTCCGCTGACCGTTCTCGGCATCGCCATCCTCGCTCTCTTCGGCTGGAAGGTCATGATGTGGGGCATATTCCTCCGCGTGGTCTTGGGCCTGCACAGCACCTGGCTGGTGAATTCCGCGACGCACCTTTGGGGCTCGCAACGCTTCGCCACCGACGACGACTCGCGCAACAGCTTCTGGGTTGCCATCCTCACGTTTGGCGAAGGCTGGCACAACAACCATCATGCGCACGCACAATCGGCACGTCACGGACTCCGCTGGTACGAGATCGATATGAACTGGTACGGCATCCAGGTACTACGCATGCTTCATCTGGCATGGGACATCAAGCTTCCCAAACTCGACGGACGGGTGCAGGAAATAAACGCGCACCAGCCCACAATGGAAGCCGCAATGGGAGACTAGCAAAGCGATTGCAATTGCGAATCGGGTAATTGCGAATTGAAAGGCGTGGC
>JBBRZF010000220.1:0-4745 GCA_038236965.1 Terriglobales bacterium
AAAACGGTGATGGGCAAAGCACAGTAAGTACAGGCGGACGGTTCCGGTTGCCATGCGGTGTAGCTTATACACGGTGTAAAACTGGACCAGCGAGGCGTAATACTTCACGCTTTCGTTGGAGAGCGCAGCACTTGCGAGGAACGTCCGGGCAAACTCGTACAGCGGCTGGAAAATCTTACGGCGCGCGACTTCCTGTCGCAACGCCTTGTAGCTGAAGTCTTGTGGTTCATGTTTGAGCTCGCTGATCTGGTACATGCTTTCACCGGCCTCCAGCAACGCCGCCAATTGCTGTTCTATCGCCGGCGTCATGGCTTGTTCGAGCATCTCCGTAATCCGGCGCCGTTCGCCGGTTGCCACCCGGCTGACGAGATCCTGGAAGAACCTGTACCCAGGAGCCACAATGCGTTGGTTTTCCAGATACTGCAAGGATTCGCGCAAGATCGTGATCGGTTGATTCGAAAGCATGGCAATTCGCCGGGCTTTGAGTTCCAGCTCAGCTTTCGCTGCGCCGTCACAGCGCCGATAGCTGAGCAAAGAGAGAATGGTTTGTTGCTGGTCAAGACGCGTTGGCTTGGATAGCGCCTTGATGGGTACGTTATCCATGCCTGGGAAATGTCGCTTTGTGATGTGCCGGATATCGTCACAAACCGTTCCCGGCTCGTAGGTAAAGAATTGGCGCTTTGCCTTGAAATAGCCGAGCTGAAGAACCATGTGGACCGCCGCTGCATCCGTTTGGACGGCATCAACGGCGTCGCGTTCGGGTGGACTCAGCTCGAAATAGATGCAACGCTCTTCATCGGTGAAATACGGCAAGCCGTACAGTTCATTGATCTCGCGAACGGTAAGAATCGCTAGCCGACGTGAAGCGGAACTCATGCAATGCCCAATGTCCTTATAGGGTATACCGTAACCAGACACCGTAAACCTGACAGATTTGCGTCAGAATAGACTCGGTTTTAGTCTATTCTGACAAGACATGAGGAAAGTTAAAGAGCCTATTCCTACAAAACGGGTAATCCGAAGAGCAGGAAAGGGCCTGCACATCGGCTACCTACGGGTGAGCGCCGTCGATCAGAGCGAACTCCGTCAGCTCGAAGGTTTGGAACTGGACAAGACATTCACGGACAAAGCCTCGGGCAAGGATACAAAGCGACCCAACCTAGAGCTGTTGCTGTCCTTCATCCGGGAGGGAGACACGCTAGTATGCCACTCGATGGACCGGCTCGCCCGCAACCTCGATGACCTGCGGAAGATCGTTTTAGATCTGACAAAGCGAGGCGTCCACGTTCAGTTTGTGAAGGAGAACCTCACGTTCACGGGTGAGGACTCTCCTATGGCGAATTTGCTTCTTAGTGTCATGGGCGCGTTCGCACAATTCGAACGCGAACTAATCCGGGAGCGCCAACGAGAGGGAATTGTCCTGGCCAAAAAGCGAGGGGCTTACCGGGGACGAAAGCGGTGCCTGACAACAGCGCAGGCCGCCGATCTGCTCCGTCGCGTTGCGAAGGGTGAGTCGAAAACCCTCTTGGCTCAGGAGTTGGGCGTAACCAGAGACACCATCTATCAATATTTGGCGAGAGCGGGGAAGTGACGGGTGCGATGAAGAAGGGCGGATAACGTCCTGGACAGAACTTTTACCGTTTTGGAGCGATGGGCATTTTTAGCCCGTTTGGAGCAACTGGTCGAAGAGGCGCTGGACGATGCCGCGCGCCCCGCTCTACAAAAACTCCTGGTGCGTGATAACACGCTTTCCGAACTGGCGGCCATCAAACAAGACGCTAAAAACTTCGGGCATAAAATGATGGCCGCGGAGCGCCAGAAGCGTGCGACGCTGGCGCCGATCTACGCGATGGCAAAAGCGCTGCTGCCCGGCCTCGACATCTCGCAGTTGAACATCGCCTACTACGCCAGCCTCGCCAATTTCTACACGATCTACGACTTACGCCGGCTCCAATCCGGCCAATGCCACCTCTATCTACTCTGCTACGCCTGGCAGCGCTATCGCCAACTCTCCGACAATCTGGTCGGTGCGTTGGGTTACCAGATGAAACGGCTCGAAGACAACACCAAGAAAACCGCCAACCAGCAGGCCGCCAAGGTTCACACCGAACGGCAGCAAGCGGTGCCGCTGGTCGGGCGGCTCATCTTGCTGTATGTGGACGACACTATCGAAGACACCATTCCCTTCGGCACGGTACGTCGCCAAGCGTTCCGTATCATGCCGAAAGAAGAGCTGCTTTTGACCGGCCACCTCCTCTCCGAGAAACCCGTCAACCAGATGGATCTGCGCTGGCAGTCGGTGGACAAACAGAGCGGGCGATGCACCAAAAATCTGCGCCCGCTCGCCATGGCGCTCGATTTCGACAGCAGTGAAGGGGATAGCCCATGGCTGGCGGCGCTGCGCTGGATGAAGAGCGTCTTCGGACGGCAACTGCGCCGCGCACAACGGCCGCTCGACGAAGTACCGATAAACACGATCCCCAGGCGCCTGCGCGCATATTTGCTGAACTTCGACCAGGACGGCAAGCCGACCGGTCTGCGCGGTGACCGCTACGAATTCTGGGTGTACCGGCAACTGCGAAAACACCTCGACGTTGGCGACATCTACCTTGACGACAGCGTGCAACACCGCCGCTTTGCCGATGAGTTGGTCTCTCTGGACCGGAAGGCGGACGCGCTCAAGGGACTGAATATCCCCTGGTTGGCTCAGCCCGTCGATACCACGCTGGACGGCTTGTTCGCCGAACTCGATACGCTGTGGCGCTCCTTCGACCGAGAGTTGCGCCAAGGAAAGCTCAAACACCTGGACTTCGATGCGGTCAAGAAAACCCTGACTTGGCGTCGCCCAAAAGCCGATCAGAACGAAGCACTGGAGAAGGACTTCTATGCCAAGCTCATGACGAGCGACATCACCGATATTTTCCGCTTTGTGAATGAACGGTGCGGCTTTCTATCAGCCATGACGCCATTGCAACCGCGTTACGCGAAGAAGATTGCCGATGAAGATAGCCTCATGGCGGTGATCATCGCCCAGGCGATGAACCACGGCAATCTCAATATGGCCGAGACCAGTGACATTCCGTATCACGTCCTGGAAGCTACCCATCAGCAACACCTGCGTCTGGCCACGCTGAAAGCGTCGAACGACCAGATCAGCAATTTCATCGCCCAACTGCCCATTTTTCCGTACTACTCGTTTGACCTGGAGGTTCTCTACGGCAGCGTCGACGGACAGAAATTCGGCGCGGCCGATCCAACGGTCAAGGCGCGCTACTCGCGCAAGTACTTCGGTAAGGACCGCGGCGTCGTTGCCTTCTCGCTGCTGGCCAACCACGTGGCGTTGCAAACCGAGCTGTTGAGTGCGAACCAGCATGAGAGCTATTGGGTATTCGACATCTGCTACAACAACACCTCAGACGTCATGCCGGCCACGATCACCGGCGACATGCACAGCATCAACAAGGCGAACTTCGCCATCCTGCATTGGTTCGGCATGAACCTCGCGCCGCGCTTCACCAATATGCAGGCGCAGTTGAAACACCTCTACTGCGCCTGCGATCCAGGGGAGTATTCAAACTTCCTGATCCCGCCGATTGGGCAGATTGACCGCAATCTCATTGCTTCGGAGAAAGCCAATATCGATCGCATCGTGGCCACGCTCGGGCTCAAAGAGATGAGCCAGAGTGTCCTGGTGCGAAAACTATGCACCCTATCCGGGCATCATCGAACGAGGAAGGCTATCTTCGAGTTCGACAAGCTGATTCGCAGCATCTATACGCTTCACTATCTGCGCGATCCACAGCTACAGCGAAACGTGCATCGTTCGCAGAATCGCATCGAGGCATACCACCAACTGCGGTCAGCGCTCGCGCAGGTCAGCGGGAGAAAGGAACTGATCGGACACACCGATTTGGATGTCGCGATTAGCAACGAGTGCGGTCGCCTGGTTGCGAATATCGTGATTGCCTATAACTCCATTCTGCTCTCGGGGATACTGAGCCGCTACCAAGCTGCCGGCAACCAGAAGGCCCTGGAACTGCTAAAGCGGATCTCGCCCGTCGCCTGGCAGCACATCCACTTCCTGGGACATTACACATTCCGCGACAAGCAGCACCCGATCGACCTGGAAGCCATACTGGCTTCCGTGAATTTGCAGTAAAGCATTGATTATCCGTGCTGGATCAATTCCGCCGGTTTGGGCTTACAACCCCATTCAGGAGTTGATCCATATGCCCAGCTTGTGCAGCGCTCTTTCTGGGGTCATGTATCGCTTGAGGCGGTGCTGCATTCTTACGCGAGACTCTCTCGTGGCGAAGGAACGAATGAGCGCCTGTTAGCTACTAGCGCATAGGGGAAGGAACCGCCTCTCATGATTAGAGAAACGCTACGCTCCCTCGCCTTTCGAGTTTTATGCTGCTTACTGCAATCGCCACCCACGCTTCACCGCAAACTGCGGTATGTGTATCTCCTGAAGCCGGTTGCCAAGGGGTTGCGCCATCTGGTGTTTCTGCGCCCATACTCGCACCAATACAGGGCCCTACACCCATCATAATCCTGCTCTTTTCCGATTTCGAATGCTTTCCTTGTGCCCGCTCTGCAAGTGTCTTGGCTGGATTGACAGAGAAGGATAAGAGAGTACGATTGCTCTTCAAGCACGCGCCCGCCAAGACAACCCCAATTCACTACTCGCACACGAGGCAGCGTTGGCTGCCGAAACACAGGGTAAATTTTGGGAGATGCACGAC
>JBBRZF010000221.1:0-4647 GCA_038236965.1 Terriglobales bacterium
ACACACCTACGACTACGAAGGACTGGTGGCGAACGAGAGCCCGATGGAACAGCGGGTTCCGAACGTGGCTGAACCTGCGACCGGGTATCTGTGGGCGAATGCGGCGCGGCACCATCTGACGCACAGGAACTATGGAGAGTTCGTGGATACGAAGTGGTGCGTGAAGGATGTGTGGGAAGTCTCGCCGGCGACGACCGGCAACACGATCTCCGCGTGCGCGACGAGGGTGATCAACCACGGCGAGATGCTGCCGGCAAACCTTGGCGGCAAGGCGAGTCCGTGGACTTGGCCGGTGCCGAAGATAGCGGGAAACAGGGCGACCAAGAAGGAGCTTGTGGGACACTTCGACCCTCTGTTTCCGGACTTCAAGGGTGAATATCCAGACCAGCTTCGGGCCGATGAATTCCTGCGCGAATTTGCGGGTTTCGTCGAAGCGCGGAAGCGCGGCGAACGCAAACATGAGCTTCCAGAGCTAGTGTTTCTGCGGCTGCCGAACGACCATACGCTGGGCACCCGGGCCAAGCTGCCGACGCCTTCGGCGCAGGTGGCGGACAACGACCTGGCACTGGGGCGGGTGGTGGAGGCGGTGTCGCACAGCGAGTACTGGGAGGACACGGCCATCCTTGTACTGGAGGACGACGCGCAGGATGGGCCAGACCATGTGGATGCGCATCGCAGCATCGCGCTGGTGATCAGCAAGTATTCGCCCGGTTCGGTGGAGAAGCCGTTCGTGGAGCACGACTTCTACACGACGGTGAACATGATACGCACGCTGGAGGACCTGTTGGGTCTGCCGCCGATGAACCAGAACGACGCGCTGGCTTCTCCGATGTGGCGCATGTTCAGCGGACGCGGCGAGCAAGCGGCGTTCGTGGCCGATTACACGAACCGCGACAACGGACTGCTGTACCAGACAAATCCGGAGGACAATCGTGACGCAAAGGCGTCGGCTGAGTTGGACTTCTCGGACGCGGATGCGGCCGATGCGCAGGCGCTGAACGCCATCATCTGGCGCAGCGTGAAGGGCGATGAGCCGCTGCCAGAAATCGTGAGAGGCAAGTTCCCGGGGCGGTGAGAAACAGTTGCCGGTTGCCAGTTGCCAGTTGGTCAGTTGCCAGTTGCCGGTGAAGTGAAAAGGATGGTATTGAGGGTGGATTGGCCGGTGAGAGACCCTCCCCCTGGTCTTTTCTCGGTTTTTAAGTTGCTTGTTTTCAAGATTTTGCGGGGAACCTCCTGCTAAAATATTGAGCTGTATGGGTTTAGATATCAAATTCTTGATAACAAAGCAGTTGGCTGAGGGCAGTTGCCAGTTGCCAGTTGCCAGTTGCCGGTAAGTTCGAAGGCAACGTCAAAGTCAAAATCGAGAAGGCCGCGCTGATTAGGCGCGGCCCTTGTTTTGTCTCTATATCTAGTATGACAGATTGGAGGGCTTCAACTGGACATCCTGCGGCGGAATATTTTCGGTTTGGAATGAGCAGGTTAGGTCGTTTTGGGGGCATGGAGGGCCTTGACAACATTTTGGAGTTTCCAAGTCAACGTCCACCACGGATAAACGGAGACACGGAGAAAAGCTTTGAGTGGGGAGGAGCTCGATGAGTAAGCGGGTGGAGGAGTTTTGAGGGATGGGGCGAGCGTTGCTCGCCTGTCCGGACGAGGCGTCCGGACCCACGCGAGCAAAACCAGGCGAGCAAGACGCAACCGGAACCAGGCGAGCAAGACCAGACGGACCCACGCGCGCAGGAGCAGCGGCAATGGAGGAGGAGACAAAGACAAAAAAGACCCGGTGCCGAAGCACCGGGTCTAGGGTTACAGGTTTGATTTAGAACTTAACTTTCACTCCGAGCTGAACCTGACGCGGGGAGTAAGTGAAGTTGCTGTTTGCGTTGGTAGGAACGCCGAACGCACCAGTGTTGTAGGTCAAGGTGCGGACGTTCGGGAGAATGACCCCGGGCAAACCGGTGCTACCCGACGTGCCGATGAAGTACCCAGTGGTGCCGACTGCGGTGAAGTTCTGGTGATTGAAGACGTTGAACACTTCTCCAGAAAGTTCCGCGGAGTAGCGCTCGTTCACCTTCACGTTTTTAGTCAGTTTCATGTCGACGTTCTGGGTAGCGGGCTGGTTATAAACATTGCGGCCACCGTAGATACGGAAGTCGCCGTTGCTGCCGTTGAGTCCGCCGTTACCGGAGAATCCACCCAAAGGCTGACCAAAGTTGCAGACTGCGGGAGCCGCTGGACATGCACCAGGCGTTGACGATGTTTTAACCGAGTACGGCAATCCGCTCTGCCACTGCCATAGAGGAGCAACCTGCCAGTCGTTGGCCAGTTTTCCCATAAAGCCGGATAGCTTCCAAGGAGACTGAACCACGGCGCTGAATACAAAGCGACGGGGAACGTTCTGGTTGGAATTGCCCTTTTCGGCGTTGAGGTTGTAGGGATCAAGGACGCTGCTGCCACTGTTCGGTGTGAACGTTGTGTTGTTCTGACCGAAATCGAGGGCATGCGACCAAGTGAAGTTGGTATTGAACTGGATGTTCTTGCTCATCCGGCGGTTCAACTGAACGATCAAAGCGTGATAGGTGGAGGTACCAGCGCTCATTACGTCAGTCATGGCGCCGTACTTGGACAACGGATCGTTGGCGAGAACGTGCAGACGGCTCGTGTAGAACGGGGCGTCGAGTGTTGCGGTCTGGATGGGCTGACCAGCTCCCGGCTTATAGCAGGAACTTAAGTCGGTTGCGCCATTTCCGTTAACACCGCAAACGGCGAACGAGTTGGTGACTTTGCTGGCCGGATCAATGTTGGTGTCAACGAAGATCGGAAGATCACGTCCGAATGAGCCCAAATAGCTCAACTGTAAGGCCGTGCTCGGACTGAGCTGGTGATCGATCGAGAGATTGACGTGGTAAACCTTCGGCGTCTGGAAGTCTTTTCCGAAGAAAACCATTGCGGGCTTGTTCGAAGCGCAAAGTGGGTTGGAAGCGAACGAAGCATCTGCATAGACCTTGGGGAACTGTTGTGCGCAGGCGCTGCTCGGAGTGATGTTGTAGGTCAACTGAGACGTAGGCGTGCCGGTGCTGGTAAGAGCACTGTAGATCGTTGAGTTGATGGTGCGTCCGTAAGCTACCGAGAAGCCTCCACGGATAGAGGTTTTGCCGTCGCCCCAAGGATCGTAAGCAAAGCCGACGCGCGGGCCGAAGTTGTTCTTGTCGGCGGGCATGACATTGGTTTGCGGAATGTCCGGGTTGACGAGCTTCGCGAAAGGTGAAGGCAGTTGCTGGTAGTCCCAACGAAGGCCCAAAGAGAGGGTCAAGCGAGGCAGGACTTTCCAGTCATCCTGAGCAAAGAATCCGTAGTCATTGGTGGCGAACTGGAAGTCTTTCGGACCGAATGACTGCGTGAAGCTGGTGTAGCAAGGCTTGCCCGCGCAGCCATTGACCTTGTTCACATCCGTGAAGTATTGCAATAAACCTGTGTAGCTGTAGGCACCATATCCGGTGAACAGGCTCGTCGTTGCGTCGGTGACATGAGTGAAGTCGCCGCCGAACTTGAACATGTGCTTGCCGCGTGCCCAGCTCAGAGTGTCGGCATACTGCTGACGACGTTCATCGGGGTACTTGTCGCGGGGCAGGAAGTTAGCTGTACCGATTGTCCAGCCGTTCGTGCCAGGGAATACCTGCGGCGAGGCGCCAAGCGGATTAGCGTAGGTCGGGAACAGGGCGGACTTCATCAGGTTCG
This sequence comes from Terriglobales bacterium, assembly GCA_038236965.1. Classification (GTDB taxonomy): domain Bacteria; phylum Acidobacteriota; class Terriglobia; order Terriglobales; family Acidobacteriaceae; genus JBBRZF01. The sequence goes on from JBBRZF010000221.1 coordinate 3,739, forward strand.
ACTGCTCGTAAGCGGTCGGTACCTGCGGAACCTGGAATTCGAAGTCGCGTCCATACTGCGTACGGAATTCGTTGACGAGATTTGTAGTCAGGGTCGTGCTCAGCTTTGCTACGCCCCACATGACGCGGACGTAATCGCTGCCGAAGCTCTGGCGGCCATAGGTATTGCTGGACTGCGTCTGAATGCCGGCTGGGGAATCCCAGTTCATGCGATTGACAGTCAAAGAAACGTGGTTTTTGCTGTTAACCTGCCAGTCGATCTTCGGCAGGTAGATGTATTGAGCACCTTCACGGTTGTTAGGACCGAGAGTGGTGGCCAGAGCAGACAGGTCGGTGTTATAGAGGGTGAGTGCCTGTGCCTGCGTGATGCCGAGGTTAGTGGCCAAGCCGCTGATCGCGGCCGTGGTTACAGTTGCTCCGTCCACACCATTGGCAGTCTGTTTTGCGAAGAACTTGCTGGCGTTGCTTGCAATACCGAGTCCGGGGAAGTTGCGCTTATAGAAGTCATAAGCGAAGAAGAAGAACAACTTGTCTTTAATGACCGGCCCGCCGATGCCCGTGCCAATCATTTTGCGCCAATCCTTCGCCTTGAAGGGCTTGGAGATGAAAGTGACCGGGTCGGTCAGAGTGGTAACGGGGTTGGTTGCGCCCCAGTTGTTATCGCGGTCGAAGAAATAGGCTTCACCGTGAAGATTGTTGGTGCCGCTCTTGGTGACCGTGTTGACAACGCCACCGACTGCGCGGCCGTACTCCACCGAGTAGTTGGAAGTGTTGACCTGGAATTCCTGAACAGCGGCTTTCGCCGTGGAGTAACCAGCGCGCGTACGTCCACGCTCTTCGGCGAAGAAGGCCTGGTTGTTGTCGGCGCCATCGATCGTGCTGTTGTTCTGCAGCGTGCTCATGCCGCGGA
>JBBRZF010000222.1:0-4474 GCA_038236965.1 Terriglobales bacterium
CTCGCTGCAACAGGAACTCACCGAGTCACCCACGCGTACTCGGCGACGCAATCGCCAGGAGGTGCCGACGCCCTAGCGGCCCGTCACCCAAAAGTGTGCAATTTCAATCGCTGAAAGTGCGCAATTTCAATCGCTGTTGACAATACGTACAGGAGTTCACAATCTCGTACTCGGCACCGCCTGAATTTCGACCAGATATGAAACCTAAGCCTCCGTCAGTTCTGCGAACTGCGTTCACATTGGTTTCCCATTCTTTGCGTTTCACGTCTTCCGAGAAACCTTATGAACTCGCTGCGCGTGTTTCGGCCAAACAACCGGTGTTTTTTTATTATTTTCGCAATTTGTATGGCAACCGCCTGCGCAGAGAGCCCGACAACGCCGGTCAATGAGGAGATTCCGAGAAATTTGCGCCCAGTGCCAAGCCCTGATCTGAGTAGCGGCGGGGACAATCAGTCAATTCTAGTCATAGATGAGTTCGGAGAGTCTTCCTTGACTCTTGACATTCCGAGTCATGAAATTCGCTATGGCGACGGGCGGGTATTTACATTGACTGCACAGGAAACCGCCGATGCCACAACCGATTTTCAGGGTACCATCGACTATGATCTGCTCTCGAATTCAGCGTTAAATTCATTGTGCACCCCTGCAAATCCATGCGACCTGGAAAGTGCGCCCATCCGGGGAGGTGAAGGCCAAGTTCAAGTTGTATTGAGAAAGGTTAAATCGGACCATCCAAAGAAACAGGCTGGTGGCCAGTTTGGCATACACATCCGATCGATTGGAAATTTCAACAAAGCGCTGGCACAGACTCTAAAGACTCGAGGCGCTCCTGGGCAGGTGACCGCAAACAATGCGCTTGGCTGGCCGTCTACTTGTTCGGCTATGCAACGAGACATTGTGACTGCGGTTACTGCCTATCGCGACCAGCGGAGATCTGTGCTCCGAAATTTTATTGATGTTGCGATCGGTTTTTTCGGATTCGACATTGAGAGACAGAAGCTTGTCTTGACATCGCTTTCTGAAATGGGACAAACTGTCAGTGCTGCTGCATTGGGCCTATACGCTCAGAAGCGGTATACTGAAACCGAGATGACTATCATGCGAACCCTTTACACTTCCGCCGGTTGTGGCACGGTAACGTGGAGCGGACCCGGTGGGGGTGGCGGTGGAAATACCTACGGGTGGAACCTCGTTTGTCACAATGAAACGTGGCAAATCAGTGTGAGTGGTGGGGCCTACTCAAACATTGAAGTATCAGTCTGTGCTTACGAAGACTAGAAAGAAACTTGAGAATTCATTGCTTTGATCGCCTTACCACCCCTAACCCCAACGATGCCGAGGAAGCTTTGGGCAAGGCAGGAAAAATGACTGAGAGACTCTCAGTTTGTGCTGCCTGTATGGCCCTGGCGGTCTCGGTCGCGAGTGCACAAACTCAGAAACTATTCGATCCCCTGACCTCTCTGAGTCCCACGATCCTGTGTCATCAAGTTCCCCGATTAACTAGCCTTCCCGTGCCTGACGCTTCCATTTTTTTTCACTTTGAAAATGGGGTGGATAGGTTTGGGGACCGCATGCTTGAGGCGGGGTACGATTCATCTGGCACGCCGTTCGTATTGCGGGTCTTGGCTGTTGAGCAACAGGCCAATCGAAAAAACAAGACTTACTCCTTCATTTTTCGCTTTGACAGGGCCGGCGAGCGTCTAGGACAAGAGTTGCGGCTCGATGAGGAGCTGAACCAAAATCCTCCGGAAACTCAAAAAAACAGCGACGAGGGTACGCCGCCGGCGGTGCAGCCCGTGTCGAAATCAAGTGCAGACCAAGCATACGCGCTTGCCGTATCATTGTGGGGACGTCGCTGCGGTAGACCTACAGCTCCATTCACCGGAGTGTCGAAATGAGACGGGATTACTAGTGGCCGCAGTCGTTCCCGAGGGGCTATTTCGGTTCTCAAAAGGAAGTCACTGTGTACACGGCATGCATATTCTGTCACACTCGGCTCGGCGAGAATCAGGTTCTTGAAGGACTCCCCACTGGACGGCGAATTGCGTTTGATCCGGCCAAAGGTCGTTTATGGGTGGTATGCTTACGCTGCGATAGATGGAATCTCACTCCTATCGAAGATAGATGGGAGGTGATACAGGAGTGCGAACGCCTTTTTCGGGGCACGAAGCTCCATACATCTACTGAACACGTCGGTTTGACCCGCTTAGGCTCCGGCCTCGAGCTAGTGCGTATTGGGAGACCCCTTTGGCCCGAGTTCGCGGCTTGGCGGTACGAACGCCAGTTTCGTGGCCGCCGTTGGCGAACGCTCGCGCAAACGAGCGCCGCTTTCATCGGTCTGGCCACCCTCTACCAGGTTGGGCCGATGCTGGCTGCCTCGATCGGAGTTCTTGGGGCAAATATCATTGGCTTCAACTACCTTGGATGGGTTTTACGTCGCAAAACCGAAGTTATCGCACGCCTTCCAATACCTGGCGGCGGGATTTCCTACTTGGGCAATCGTCATATTCGAGGCGCCGTACTGCTTCGCCCCACGACGACCGAAGAATGGGGATTGAGAATTAGAAGCCATCTTTGGAAAGATGGCATAGACTCCCGGTGGCATACCGCCGCCCTTGCGGATGATTTCGAGCTTCGTGGAAATCTAGCGTTTAACGCCGTCACTCAGATTCTGCCACACATTAACGGCGCCGGCGCCTCTCGAAGGGAGGTCAAAGACGCCATCGAGCTCGTCGAACGCTGGACGACTCCCGATGAAGCATTTGCACGAGCTGCGCGAATTGCGGACAGGCCCACCTTTAATCCTCCAGAGCAGCGTGGTACTCTTGCCGGCCTCCCGACGGAGCTTCGCCTGGGTTTAGAGATGATCGCACATGACGATTTTGAGCGACGAGCGCTCGACGGCGAGCTTCATCTACTTGAAAGGGCATGGAGCGAGGCGGAAGAGCTTGCCTCCACAGCCGACAACTTGCTGGTACCGCGTTGGGTCGAGGATCAATTGAGCGAAATCAAAGGACGCCTCGCCCGATGATGCAGACCGGATCGTTGGCGGTATTGAAAAAGATCAGCGCAGGCTGTTGGGAGCTCCGACCCTGGTGGAAGCAGCGGTCGTGATCCTTGGGAAAAAGGTTCGGGCGGCGTCGTCGCACTCGACGCCCTGATCAGCGTCTCGACATAACCGTGGAACCGTTTTCCGAATCAGCCGCAGATTTTGCCCGATCGGCCTACACCAGATTCGGAAAAGGTGTCGGATCGCCCGCAGTCCTGAACTATGGCGACTGCCCTTCATACGGAGTTGCACAAGCCTTGGCTCAGCCCCTGCTTTTCAAGGGGAACGGTTTTCCCCAAACCGACGTTCAGGGTTTTTTCGCACTTCCCGTACTGATTTCGCGCTCAATAAAGAAGGGCGGCGTTGTAGGATGACCCACAACTTCTCTTAAAACTGGCGCGGCGCGACGACGTGCCGCCCCTCCCATCAACCTGATGTTCTTAAAGACAGGCAGCCGGGGTTGAGGGTGGGCGTTAGCGAACACTAGCGGAGCGGAGGGCGCCAACTCGAATGAGGCACCGATTCGCCTAACGGAAGCGCCCGAAGCGAGGCGGTGAGCGGTGGCCACCCTCAACCCCGGCGACTCCGCCCTAAAAAGCCCCACGAAAGTTGGAGCCCGAAGCGAGTGTTGTGCACCACTGATAATGTCCCCTTGTGCCACCATTAGAAATGTCCCCTGCTAACGTGCCATTCTCTCTTTGGAGCGAGTGGCGTGACGGAGCGGACAGCGATGAGCAGAAGGGAATTTGATCGCTCGGCGATAATGGCGCGGGTTGTGTCGGGCTCTATCAGTTTGACTGAGGCGACACCGCTTCTCTGCATTTCGTATCGCCAGGCGAAGCGGCTCTACGCTCGCTACAAGGCGCGTGGGGCGAGTGGCCTCATACACGCCGGTGCTGGACGGATATCCAACCGGGCGCATCCGCTTGTTGAGCGACAGATGGTGATATCACTCGTGCGGGCTCACTATGGCGGAGAGAAGAGAAAGGGGAGCGGCCAGCGTTTCGGGCCGACGCTCAGCGGCAAGGGGCCGCGTACCAGCCAAGTCAAAAGTGCTGGTGCGAGAAACCGAAGATGGCCGGCTACGAGTGATTCTGGTTACGGGTCAAGGCAGAGATCGTTCTGAGCGTGCGCTGAAGTGGACCGAGGCGGCAGGTCGCACAACTCGAGCGCTTAATAGCCCGACACCGGACATTTCACCATCCAACCCATCACCCGAGGCGGAATCGAAGCCACAGAACCCTAAACCTTGGAAGCCGGGGTCAAATCACCCATGGCGGGCTCAACACCATAGCTGGGCAGAGCTCGCCCGGCTGCGCCTCGATGCCGCTGATGTACACCCATGAGAAGTGACGTAAAAGATCTTGCCTTACAACCAAAACCAAGGGGACATTTCTATTGGTGTAACTATGGGGACACTTCTAA
>JBBRZF010000223.1:0-4360 GCA_038236965.1 Terriglobales bacterium
ATCATCCCAACATCTGTACCATCTTCGACATCGCTGAGGAAGACGGACGCCCGTTCATTGTGATGGAGTTGCTGGAAGGCGAAAGCCTGGCGCAGCACATCGTCGGCGGCCCGTTACAGACGGAAGAGATTCTTGATCTCGGCGTGCAGATCGCCGACGCCCTCGATGCCGCCCATGCGCAAGGCATCATCCATCGCGACATCAAGCCCGGCAACATCTTCGTCAACAAGCGGGGACAGGCCAAGGTTCTGGATTTCGGATTGGCCAAACTCGCTTCGCCCGAGTTGGTGATTCAGCAGGTCGGGTCGCAGCGGGCCGTGCAGCGCGGCCCCGGACCCGTCGATCAGTCCATTACCGGGATTGGCGTCATCGCCGGTACATCTTTATATATGTCTCCGGAACAGGTGCGAAACGAGGAACTCGATTCCCGCACCGACTTGTTTTCCTTTGGCATCGTTCTCTACGAGATGGCGACCGGGAAGCGTCCATTCTCCGGCAGCAACACCGTGCTCACGCTGGCCGCAATTCTGGATAAGCGCCCCGTATCGCCGCTCACCTACAATCCCGACCTGCCCGACGGCTTCGAAGGTATCGTAGGCAAGGCGCTGGAAAAGAATCGCGATCGCCGTTACCAGACAGCCGCCGAGATCAAGGCCGACTTGGAAGCGTTGCGGCGAGAGGCTTCCAGCGATATGCCTTTGGGCAATCTAGCCAAAGCCGCGTTGCATACGCGCCGCTCAAGAGTCTTTCGGCGCGCAACGCCCAGCATGATGTATACCCTGTTGGGCGGAGCCGCGATCCTGGTGATGGCTTTTGTGCTGACAACCCTCTGGTGGGTGCGGCACGAGCGCATGGCCTTTACGGCTTCGCCGCGCGCCATCGCCGTCCTGCCATTTCAGAATCTCCGCACCAGCGACATCGGTTCTGACTACCTCCGGGTCGCCCTCGCCGAAGAGATCGCCACCATCCTCACCTATACCCCCTCGATAGAGGTGCGGCCCGTCACCGCGACACGAAAATATCTCGGCAACATCGATCCGCAAAAAGCCGGACGCGATCTCCGCGTAAGCACCGTCGTCTCCGGAACCTATCTTCGCGAGGGCCAGAACCTCACCATCAACATCGAAGCCATCGACGTGCGCTCCGACCGCATCCTGTGGCACGAGCGAATGTCCGTTCCCGTGCAGGACTCCATCGCGATGCAGAACCAGATCGCCGCCGGATTGCGTCAGGGTTTGATTCCCATGTTGGCTGGCCGGCAATCGGCCATAGAGACTGCGACCAGCCCCAAGAACGCCGAGGCCTATGATCTCTACCTCCGGAGTTCTTCCGTGCCCCACGATCCCGAGCCTAACAAGGAAGCGATCGCCATGCTGGAGCGTTCCGTGGGATTGGACGCTGGTTACGCGCCCGCGTGGGACGCCCTCGGCTTGCGCTACTATTACGACTCTCAGTATTCCAGCGGTGGCAGCAAGGCCTTTGATCGCGCCGTCGCTTCCTACGAACGCGCGGTTGCCCTCGATCCGAATTTTGTCGTCGCATCCGGACACCTGGCTCGCAGTCACGTCGAGCGCGGCGAACTCAACAAGGCGTTTCAGCGCGCTACGGAACTGGTGACCCGCCGTCCCGACAATTCGCAGGCGCACTTCACCCTCGCCTATGTCCTCCGCTACGCGGGCTTGCTCGGCGAATCGATGAAGGAATGTGATAAAGCGCTGGCACTCGATGCAGGCAACTACGGGTTCCGCTCCTGCGCGTTTGCTTTCATGGAAGCCGGCTTGGGCGAACGCGCCCTCGAGTACGCGAATCTCGACTCCGGTTCCCAGTGGACCCTCAATCTCCAACCCGCGATCCTCATCCGTATGGGACGGACGGAAGACGCGCTCGAAGCAACCCGGAACATGAAGAACAACCCAGTGTGGTTCGGAAAGGTTTTGCTCACTTGCTTGTCTGACCGCCCGGCGTCCGAACAGAACAAGACTGTCTTCGACGCGCAAGCTGCCATGCTGGCGCAACGCGATCCCGAGTTCCGTTACCACCAGGGCGCGCTCATGGCCTACTGTGGCCAGATGGATGTCGCCACCGTCCTCCTCCGCAGCGCTATTCAACAGAACTATTGTTCGGCGGAGGCGCTGCGCAAAGATCCGGCACTGGCGCGCTTCCGCAAGCAGCCTGAGTTCGCTTTGCTGCTCAACGCCGCCGACGAATGTGTGTCGCGCTTCAACAGCCGGAAAAATGAAAAGGAATAAGAGGGAACACTAGCATCTGCGCGGGAACTGCGTTACAAGGTAATAGATGACGCACTCCGCGCTGGTAACGATGGCCGTCGACTGGCTTCGCCGCAAATACCGTTGCGGCATCGTGCTCTCCGAACAAGCCTGCATCAGCGGAGAGATTCCCGACGCCATCGGCTGGAAGGGCAAGAACCACTCGGTGATGGTGGAGTGCAAAATCTCTCGCTCAGATTTTCTGGCCGACCGCTCCAAGATATGGCGCACCGATCCAGACATCTCGCTCGGATGCGAGCGCTATTACTTCGCCCCGAAAGGCTTGATCTCCTGCGACGAAATACCCAGCGGATGGGGATTGCTCGAGGTGCACAGCCGGCGCGTCTCTTTGATCAAAAAATCGCAGCGCAACCTGCGCACGCCCGAAGGCTTAATGAATGAGATGAACCTGCTGCTTGCCAGTTTGCGTCGCGTGGAAGTACGCATTGAGCCGCAGACCATCACCGACTTCCTGAAGTGGAAGAATCGCATGTTGGAATACAACGGAGGCTTCCTGCCCGAAGGCATTCAGTCACAGGAAGAAGAAGACAATACCCACCTGACAGTCGATCTCGTTTAGTTTCTCCCGCACGAAGCCGTCTTAATACTTCGCCATCTTCGGATCGACTTTTTCTGCCCATCGCATGATTCCACCCGCCAGGCTGCTCACATTCCGGAAGCCGGCATCGCGCAATAGTTCCACTGCCTTCGCGCTGCGGACGCCGCCTTTGCAATGCGCCACGATCTCGCGTTGCGGATCCAATTCGCGAATGCGGCTCGCCAGGTCACCCAGTGGAATCAAGTGCCCATTCAGGTTGCATATCTCGTATTCGTGGGGCTCGCGAACGTCGAGCACGTATACATCTTCTCCCGCATCGAGTTTGCGTTTCAATTCCTCAGGCTGTATCTCGGCGACCGCCAGCGGAGCGGGTGTTTCGTCGCCCCGCACTCCGCAGAATTCTTCGTAATCCATCAACTCGCGAATCGTCGGATCAGTCCCGCAGACGGGGCACTCTGGGTCTTTCTTCATCTTCACCTGGCGGAATCCCATCGTCAGCGCATCGACCAGCAGCAAGCGTCCGACCAGCGACTCCCCCGCACCCAGGATTAGTTTGATAACCTCGGTCGCCTGTATGGTCCCCATCAGTCCCGGCAGTATGCCCAGCACTCCTCCCTCTGCGCACGAGGGAACCATGCCCGGCGGCGGAGGCTCCGGATACAGACATCGATAACAAGGGCCGTTCTCTGCGCCGAAGACGCTCGCCTGTCCATCGAAGCGAAAGACGGATGCGTAGACGTTTACTTTTCCGCTCAGCACGCACGCATCATTCACCAGGTATCGCGTCGCAAAGTTGTCAGTGCCGTCGCCGACGATATCGAAGTCGCGAACAATCTCCAGCGCGTTCGCGCTCGTAAGCTTCGTCTGCAAGCGCACGACGTTGACCAACGGATTGATAGCCGCAATCTTCTCTGCGGCTGAATCAACTTTCGCGCGCCCCACGTCGGCAGTTGTGTGGATAATCTGCCGCTGCAGGTTCGTCGAATCCACGACATCGAAATCTACGATGCCGATCGTGCCTACGCCCGCGGCCGCCAGGTAAAGCAGCGCAGGAGAGCCCAGCCCTCCCGCCCCCACGCAAAGCACCCGCGCGGCCTTCAATCGCCTCTGCCCGTCCAGCGCAACTTCCGGCATGATCAGGTGCCGCGAGTACCGCAGGACTTCTTCGTTCGTCAGCTCGACCGCATCGTGTGGTTGCTTCCTCATCGATTACCTCGCGAACACGCTACCCGCCAGCGATTGCCCCTACTACCAGGAACGGCTCCGTGCCCGCCGCAACCGAGTTCGGCAACTCAGCGTCCGGAGACTCGTGCGACAAGTCCTGCTCGCACGCGAAGAACCTCACGAAGGGTCTCCGCTTCTGCGAGACATGATCGCGTATCGTTCCGCGCAGCATGGGATATTTCGCCTCAAGTGCGTCGAGCACCGAGCGTTGAGTAGGCGCTCCGTCGAGGTCGAGCCTCACCTCGCCCTCGACGTGTGCCAGATTTCGCAGATGCGCAGGAAGCACGATTCTTATCATGGCAGTGTTTGC
>JBBRZF010000224.1:0-4307 GCA_038236965.1 Terriglobales bacterium
TCTGCACACCCACCGAGTAGTTGACGCCGTTGGCCCAGTTCAGCCAGAAATTCGGGGCTACCGTCCCGCTGCCACTGAGCGAGATCAGCATGCTGCTGGTGACATCGCGCTGCGTCAAACCCAATTGCGACGCCTTGGTGCGGTCCACGTTGAGGCGGATTTCCGGCTGGTGCACCACCTGGTGTACGTGGACGTCCGCCGCGCCGGGAATGCGGGAGATTCTCTCCGCCATCTTCTGGGCAACTTTGTAATTGGCTTCCGCGTTGCGGCCGACAATCTGCAGATCGATGGGCGCAGGCAGACCGAAACTGAGAATCTGGCTGGTGATGTTGGCGGGCTGGAAGAAGAACGACATGTCCGGGAACTTCTCGCGCAGATGTTTGCGCAGCAGCACCTCGTAATCGCGCGTGGATGCGTGTTTCTCCTTGTTCAGGGAGATCATGATTTCCCCGTCGGCGGCCGAAATGGTGGGAATGTCACCCTGGGCGATCGCGGGCCAGCTATTCGGGATCCCGATATTGTCGATCAACATGTCGATCTCATCAGGCGGAATCACGCTGCGGATTTCCCTTTCCAGTTCCGCAAAACGCACTTCGGTTTCTTCAATGCGCGTCCCCGCCGGGCAGCGCGCATGCAGCCGCATCTGTCCGGAATCGACGTTGGGGAAGAAATCCTGCCCAACTAGAAAGACTAATCCGAGTGAGGCGACCGATAACGCCATGAAAGATGTGAGGACCAGCCCGCGATGCCGCAGCGACCATGCGAGCAAACCCACGTAGCGGTAGCGGAGTTTCTCGAACAGGGAATTAAACGTCTGCGGGATGCGCGCCAGAAACCCTCTTGAGCGCTGGGCACCCTCGTGGTAAGACGCCGCTTCCGATTGCAGCATGTAGGCCATCATGGTCGGCACCAGCGTCCGCGATAGCAGATAAGACGCGGACATAGCGAAAACGACCGCCATCGCCAGCGGGCCAAACAGATACTTGGCCGTGCCGGTAAGCAACAATACCGGGACGAAAACAATGCAGATGGAAAGCGTGGCTACAAAGGTGGGAACGGCGATCTGCGAAGCGCCATCCAGCACCGCCCGAATAATCGGCTTCCCCATGGCGAAGTTGCGGTGCGTGTTCTCGATTTCCACTGTTGCGTCGTCCACCAGAATGCCCACGGCCAGCGCCAGACCTCCCAGCGTCATCACATTGATGGTCTGTCCCAACAGGTTCAAAAAGAAAAGCGATGTGAAGATGGAGAGCGGAATTGAAATGCAGACGATCAGCGTGCTGCGCCAGCTTCCCAGAAACAGCATGATCATCAGGCCGGTGAGCCCGGCTGCGATCAGCGCTTCCTTCACCACACCCTCAATGGAGGCTCTTACAAAAATCGATTGGTCGCCGAGAGGAACGAGCTTCAGTTCCGAAGTCACGTTGGCGAGGATCCGCGGCAGCGCCGCCTTCACGGCGTTGACGATGGCGAGAGTGGAGGCGTTGCCGTTGCGAGTGACCGTGATCAGCACTCCGCGCTTGCCGTTGGTTCGAACGATGTTGTTCTGTACGTTAAAGCCGTCGCGCACCTGCGCCACATCCTTCATGTAAACCGTCGCCCCATTCACCGTTTTGATCGGCAAATTGTTCAGGTCGGCGAGTAGCAGCGGGCTGCTGTTCACCTTCACCTGATACTCAGTGTTGGCCAGTTTTGCTGTGCCTGCCGGGAGGATGAGGTTTTGCAGGTTCAAGGCGTTCGAGACATCGACGGGGGAAAGCTGCCGCGCATACAGCTCCTCCAGGTTGAGGTCCACCATCACCGCGCGCTGTTTTCCGCCGAAGGGATAGGAGACCGATGCGCCTTGTACGGTTCCCAGCGGCGTGCGGATAAAGTTGTTGCAGATGTCGAAGATTTCCTGTTCGCGCAGCGTGTTGCTGGATAGGCCAAGCTGCAGGATGGGCACACTGGCGGCGTCGTATTTCAGGATGTTGGCCGGAAACATGCCGGGCGGCATCTGGCGGAGTGAGGTGTTCATGGTGGCGGTGGTCTGGGCGACGGCCATGTCCACTTTGACATTTGGATGGAAGTAGATGCGCACCACGGCGTAACCGAAGTACGACTGGGACTCAATGTGCTCGATGTCGTTGACGTTGGAGGTAAGGCTGCGTTCGAACCCGGTAACGACACGCTTTTCCATCTCCTCAGGCGAGAGGCCCGAGTAAATCCACAACACGCTGACGACGGGAATGTCGATGAACGGAAAGATGTCCACCGCCATGGTGAGGATGGAGGAGACGCCCAGGATAGCGATTAGAATCGCCATCACCACGAAGGTGTAGGGGCGGGCGAGGGCTAGCCGGACAATCCACATAGAAGTTGCTGATAGCGAGGGCCGCGGAGACTGGCGGCACCTTCTGACTGCTGAAAGAATGCTGCCCAGCCCGATGTTTAGCAGTATATCGTATCTCGCTGCAGGGCGCGTCAACGTTCATTGCGCCCGCGCCCCGTTACTCAAAGAGCCCGTCCAGGTTCTCTTTCTCGCTCGCCAGCGGGTTCGGCGTGCTCTGTTGGAATGGGATGTTCCGCGCCTTGGCCAGCGCGTGCGAGATATGGATGTTGTCCAAGCACTGAATGTCCCAGATTCCGCGCCTGTCGGCCTCCGCCGTCAGCCAACGGAACAGCCCCATGTTCTGCTCCAGTTGAGCGTCCGGCAGTTCCGGCGCATCCGAGTATCGCGGGAGTTTCAACAACGAAGTGAATGGGTGCCCGTTCCACATGTACAGAGTATTGAACCGGTTCTCCACCAGGAAATCCAGATAGCGCACCCGGCACGGCTTTTCATAGAAGAAAGGGAATTCCTCGGGTGTGTAACGCCAGTCGCAGGGCGCGCGCCTTGAGAACCTTGGGTTTCTTATAAAACAAGTAGAAGAACGCAATCCATACTACCAAGCCCGTTATGGCCCACAATGCCCAGAGTGGCGACCGATTACGCCCTCTGGCTGCCCAAAAGAGAAAGATCGCGGGGAGGACGTATACGAGTAGCAAGAACAAAAGGTATCCGATTTCGGATTTCATGGTGCGATAATATCAAAATCAGGCACAACCCATGGACACGGGGCTGCCAAAGGACCCTGTGGAACGCGCCGCGGCAGCACTGGAATCCTGACCTGGCCTTTCGAATTACGTTCTACCACTTGGATGCTTCGATTCAATCGGCAGCCTGTAAGGCGGCTTACGCCCCAAGTAACCGCGCCAACAAAGTCTTTTCCGTGCACACTTCGATTCCGCTCGACGCGCAGAATGACCGCACTGCGGCATCTTCGTAGAAATCCTTGTCATGCGTACAGAGGATATCAGCCCCACCGCGCTCCGCCGTCTGAAGGACAGGCGCGTCATTTGGATCGCGCATGAGCGGTGAGCGGTATTGCGGATCGAGAACGACAATATCAGCCACGTTCTGGAGAAATTGGGTATACTCCAACAGGTCTGAGTCCGTGAGCCCGTAGAGGTTTTGAAAATGCGGATAGCGGAGCACCTTCATAACCTCAGCGATCGTTTCATTGGAGAGAACCAGCCGATGACCGCGCGACAGAATCTCATGCAGCAAGCGCCGGGCAAGCGCCCGGCTCCGCTCATGTGCTCGTATCAGGACGGTTGCGTCCAGAACGATCTTCGCTCAACAGGCCTGTAATTAGGACGGACGGATCGAATGGCCCCGTTGACGATCGCTTCTTCTTCCTCTTCGCTGACGGGCTGACGACCGGCATCGACTTTGGCGAAGTACCGGTCAAGCTGACGAATGGCTTCCATCCGTTGCTCCGCTGAAAGCGTGGATGGAATGATACTCGCAGGATTGACGGCCTTCACGCTAACCGCTTCCTCATTGGAAACAGCGCGGCCCAGCAAAGCTTCAATGGCAAGCTTCTGCTCCGTTGATAAGTCTTTCACGTGGTGCAGCATGGTCTCTTCCCCTAATCCGGGCGTTCCCATTTCCAGGCTAGCGCATTTGTTCCGTGTTGGACAATAGCAGGCTCAGTGGTTCGATTCAACTGAGTGCGACGCCCCTCTGCCTCTGTGTCTTATCGAGCAAAGGCGCCTCCCGCGTCATTGAAAGACAACGCAAGCCCCAATGTTTATAAGCCTTCCGTGAATGACGGCTAATTGCCCATTTTGAGACGGCGGCGATCGAAGTTTAGGTTCCGGGGGTTGCCTCGTCGACGGGTTGTACGATAGCGGCCACATACGAGCTGATAACGGGCCAGTTGATCGCGGAGAGGGAAACGATGGCGAGCATGCGGCCATGAACGCGCTGCTGATATTCAAGA
>JBBRZF010000225.1:0-4305 GCA_038236965.1 Terriglobales bacterium
AAACGCTACGCGCCTACGCAAAAAAAAATGCCTGAAGCCACCGCTGCTGCTCGGTGAAGCGGTACGCATGGTCGCCAAGATCGGCGGCTATCTCGGCCGCAAAAACGATCTGCCCCCGGGCCATCAACTCATCTGGCACGGTTACGCTGCATTGCGGTTCATGGCGTTAGGGTTCGCGCTGAGAGTCCCATGATTGTCTGGCATCAGTTGCGGGTAATGGGCAGAGCTAGCTACATCTAACGGGAGTCCTTCGCCGGCGCGGGACTCCCTGTTTGTAGCAATCACCGAATCGGTCAGTGAACTCTATTGGCGGTGGCGCACGAGCTGCGAGAATCCCGTGCGGCGTTCGCCCGCTTTCCGCTGCCCACTTGCGCCGACATCCCAATGTGCATATGCAAATTCAGGAGATGTGATAATACCGTAAGCTTCTCTAACGAAGGCGACTTTCCTTGTTCAGCCCCTGCCGGACGTACATTTTGAGCAGCGTTTGGTAGCCGATGCCTTTACTTTCAGCGACCTCTCTCGCATGAGCGAGGTCGGACGCAGGCATTCGCAATGCAATTTGGACGCTGGACTTTTTGGCCAGCTTCGCTACCAGAGGTGAGCCGGCGAACTTCATCTTCTTTGCTCGACCCGCGGCTGAGCGCTGCTTGACGAAAGCACGGCCCGCCGGGCTCGCCCACCAATCGGCTTCTTCACTTTCACTCTTAGAGTTTGGCATTTCGATAGAATTCTTATTCTTATTCATCACTGCCCCCCAATACGCCTCTGAAAATATTCCCGCTTCTGGCCTGCATCCAAATCATATGCGGTCACGACTACAGCAAGAAATCGGTATGCGTTGGTCTCACCGTAGTAGACGAAGCGCGGAGCTTTCGCAGGTTGTGCAAGTCCTAATCGAACATCGCTATTCCGATTGTATATGCAAAGCATATGCGTGCGCTGTAACGCTGGCGGGCCGACGGCAGGTGTGTTCTCAATTCTGGAGCATTGTGCAGCGAAATCCGCCGATAATCCTTGCGAACGAATCGAGAATTATCCGTGCGAAATTAGCTTGAGACCCTGTACGCCGAGGTAATCTTCCCGGTTGTTTGTGACAAGTGGGATTTCGTGACGCAAAGCCGTTGCTGCGACCCAGGCGTCCGCGCATTCAATCCGGCGGCCGCGCATCCGTCCGCCCGCTGTCACTTCGGCCCAAATTGTGCAAAGGCTTCGGCTGTACGGCAGTATCACGAATCGCTCCAAATACAACCGCAGCCATTCGCGGCGTTGATCGCCCCACTTGGACTGGATGGTCCACAAGTCCAATTCCGCCAGTGTCATGAACGAAATCAGCAGTGTGCGTCCAGAGAGATCTGTGTCGTAGAGAGCCCCAATGGGGTGGTTTTTGAAGAGATATGAAACGACGTCGGTATCGACGACAACACTACTCATACCGCAGGTTGCGCCCTCTTGTGACCGCGCCACTCATGCAGTGCCGCGATAAAGTCTTCAATTGACTCTTCCTCGGGCCAGAAGTCGCCGTGGAGGACTGAGATGTCGCTGATCGGACCTTTACCCTGTTGGGCAATGATCTCGTCAAGAGAGGGATCAGCATCGAAGTTGTAGCGGGGGTCGTTCGAAGTTTCCATGGGCTGCCTCCGTAATTCGAGTATACCAGTCCGAACGCCAAACCAGCATAGTTACTATCCCCGATACAAAGCAATGCTCCGGTTAGTACCGAACCTTCACCCAGCCGGGATCACGCTCCGCTAATTTGGCGCAGAACCGCTAGGGGCCAGACTTTACTGCAGCGCCCGCTTCAGTCTCTCAAACGCGTCTTTGGAAATAAAGAACCCTTGGTTGTTCACCATACTCATAAACCACCGATGACCTGGAGTGTCTGAACCGCGCCATTCTTCAAGGTAAGCGACACAATCCAGGTTGATGTAGAAGACCGAAGGTTTGCTATCCACTTCGGCCGGCTCAAACGTGAAAAGCTTCATTGAATGATCGCGTATCCTATCCGTCAGCTTAACAGGTCTGACAGCGCGAGCTTCTGCGAATCCGCTACCCAGTGCCCCTCTTCTTAACCTCCACTATATAAGAAAGTTTCGGCACGACAGCCCGACCCAGTAAAAGACAGGCCCTGCGTCGTCCCACGATCAATCCTCACCCCATTGCCTAAGTGCGCAGCAGGAGGGTGCGTGGCCCCGAGTCCGGCTTCCCTGCCCCGATAGCTGGTATGCTCGATACATAGCAATGACGCCGCAAATGAACGTCGCGGTGGTCGCCGAGAAACCTTCGGTGGCGCGCGACATTGCGCGGGTGTTGAAAGCGACTCAGCAGGGCCAGGGTTATCTGCATGGCAACGGTTACGTTGTCACGTGGGCGATTGGGCACCTGGTCGCGCTCCCGCAACCACAAGACATCCGGCCCGAGTGGCGCTCCTGGCGACGCGACCTGCTGCCGATGCTGCCCCATGAGTGGCCGCTTGCTCCCGTGACGGAGACAAAAGACCAGTATGAGGTAGTCCGGAAAATTATCACGTCGCCTCGCATTAGCGATGTGGTGTGCGCGACGGACGCGGGGCGCGAAGGCGAGCTGATTTTCCGCTACATCTACGAAGCCGCGGGCTGCGACAAGCAGGTGCGCCGTTTGTGGATCTCGTCGCTGACTCCGGATGCGATCCGCGACGGCTTCGCGAAGCTGCGCGATTCGCACGATTACGACAACCTGGCAGACGCGGCAAAAGGGCGCAGCCGCGCCGATTGGCTAGTGGGCCTGAACCTCTCGCGCGCGTACACGATCGCGTTCGATCAGGAATATTCGGTGGGCCGCGTGCAGACTCCAACGCTGGCGATGGTGGTGGATCGCGAGCTTGCGATTCGCGCGTTCGTTCCGGAAGACTACTTAAATGTCGTCGCGAAGTTCTCACCATCGGAAGGTCTTTCCTACGATGGCATGTGGTTCCGTCCCGGTGTGGAGCCGATGGACGCGGCGAAGAAACTTCCATCGGATGGAGAAGAGGCCGCGGTCATTGAAGCGCGCACGCGAACCGGCGCGGCGCACATCGAATCGATTGAAGCGCAAACCAAGCGTATGCCACCTCCGACTCTCTACGATTTGACCGAGTTGCAGCGGCACGCCAACCGTCTCTACGGGTTCAGCGCGAAGCAGACTCTCGATATCGCGCAGGGACTTTACGAAAAGTACAAACTGATCAGCTATCCACGAACCGATAGCCGCCATCTTACTGCCGACATCGCGGTCACGCTGCCGAAAGTGGTGCAGGCGATCACGCCACAGTACGACGCAAAACTGGTTGCGCCGGGCACGGGCACAAGGCCGTTGGGACGGCGCTACGTTGACGATACGAAGGTCTCCGATCACCACGCCATCATCCCCACGGGCGTGCCGCCGGGGAACTTTTCGATGAGCGCGGAGGAGCGGAAGCTGTTCGATCTCATCTGCCGCCGACTGCTGGCCGCATGGCACGAGGAGCACATCTGGTCTGTCACCACGGTAATCACGCTGGTAGTGAATGCCGCAGAGAAATCGGAAGACCGCTTTCATTCCAGCGGCACGCTGGTGCAGCAGGAAGGGTGGAAGGTTCTTGATGTAGGCGGTGGCGGCAAGGAGCGGAAACGCAAAGCCGCGGACGATGCCGACGACGAATCGCAGGCGGTGCTTCCGCCGAGTCTGGAGCGGGACCAACCGCAGCAGGTGCTCGATGTGGAGACGGTCCACAAGAAGACCACTCCGCCGAAGCGTCTGACCGAAGCGACTCTGCTGACGGCGATGGAGACGGCGGGGAAAACGCTCGACGATAAGGAACTCTCCGATGCGATGAAAGAGTCCGGCCTGGGCACGCCGGCCACGCGCGCGTCGATCATCGAAATTCTGATCAAACGACAGTTCATCGAGCGCAAAGGCAAGAGTCTGGAAGCGACCGATAAAGGCATCGCGCTGATCGAAGTAGTGCATCCGAATGTGAAGAGTCCGGCGATGACGGGGCAGTGGGAGGCGTACCTCAAGCGAATCGAACGCGGGCAGGCTGAGCTGGTACCGTTTTTGAAAGGCATTGAGGATTACGTAACGGAGGTGGTTGGAAGTGCCTGGGACTCACGGCCGCCTACGCCTACGCCGCCGAAACCGGTTGCGTTCCGCACAACTCCGGTGACGAAACTGGATGCGCCTCCGGGCACTTTGCAAGAAGTACTCAAGAACCGCTTTGGCTTCGATTCGTTCCGCGCCAATCAGGAAGCGGTTTGCACGGCGCTGGCGGCGGGCGACGACGTGCTGCTCGTCATGCCCACCGGCTCT
>JBBRZF010000226.1:0-4238 GCA_038236965.1 Terriglobales bacterium
CGTCGTCACAATTGGAGCGCTTCGGAGGAATGCTGAGCCGTGCCGAAGCTTACGAAGCACAGCGCAAGGTAACCGGTGCAGCGGCCCCGTTCTTGGCGAGCACAGCCAGATGCCCGACAGTCATCGCCCATGGCGGATACGCGCACGATCTGGAAGCAGCGAGTCTCGAGTTGGCGGGCGAGCGGCGAGAGTGCAGAGCGGTTCGCCGTAGGGCGAGGGTTCGCGGCGAGCACGCTCAAGTGGTGGGCGTCCAAGCTTCGCGGGGACTCGACGCCGATCATACGCATGGCGCAGCTCGTACGGTCTTCCGGAGATGAAGCGCGTGGGCGTGGCGCAGTCATCGTCGAGGGACTCGACACGCGCGTGCGGATCACGATCGAGCCCGGCGCCGATCGCGAGACGATCGCGACCGTGCTGGCGTTCGTTTGTTCGCGGCAGGACCGAGCGTGATTCCGCGCGGCGTCGAGATCTTCGTCGCGCTGGACCCCGTCGACCTTCGTTGCGGGTTTGATCGCGTGTGCGGCGTGGTCACCGAGCGACTCGGTCATTCGGCGCGAGCAGGTGCGCTCTTCGTCTTCTTTCTGTTCCTTCACCTTGTCGCGCCACTGACGCGAATCCAGCAAGCGGTTCACGCGATCATCTTCGCCGCGTACCTGCTCCGGCGTGAGCGGCTTATCGTTTGACAGCAGCACCCGGCCAATCACGCCCTCGGGAGTCTCCACCATCTGCTTCAGCGTGGTGCCCTTTGGTTTTTCCGTGCGCTCTTTGAACGCGAAGAGTAATCCATCGGTCTCCTGCTTCAGCTCATTCTTCACCGCCGCGCGCACCAGGTCGGTCGCGTTCTGCGGAAGCTCCTGCGCCCACAACGAAGCCGTCATCAGCGACACGTAGATCGCCAGCACCGAAACTATTCTTATCCTTCGCATCGTAAGATCTACTATTTTAGACGGCATCGCTCCCTTTGCGTGTTGTACAGATATGAACCCTTGGCCGCCCGGATCGTTCTCTTCTGGCGCAAGATTAAGTGCAAACAAAAAAGCCAGCTCTTGGCTGGCGTTTGTGAAAACTAAAAAAAGTTGTCGGCCCGCTCGGCAAAGGCAGTCCCATTAGTCTTTTTCAGATCGCAAGAGCTGCAAGCCCGTTGTTCCCCTGGTTGTCGGACTCGCCGCCCGTGTGCAATCTCCCGACCGGGCCGACGCAACATCTAGCAGCACGGATGTCGCCAAACCGTTTACTTATCTGTAAGCAGTCGATGCTTCGACGTATGTTCCCCATAATCAATTATTTGCGCGTAATACCCCATCCCGACGGAATTCTGCTGTGACCCCTGTATACTCAATAGTAACCCTCGCCGTTCCACCCCTGAGCACCTGTGTGGAACTCGTCTTAAGTCTGCTGGGTAGCCATGAACACAAGAAATGGCCTGCTCGTTCGCCCGTCACAAGTGTTTAACAGGTCAAAACCAAAACGGATTGCCGCCTACGTTGGAGTTGAGTATAGTCAGGTAAGCTATTCTGGCGCGATAAGTTGCGGGTTCCTTGTTGATGCGTGGAGCCGGGCTGCGTGACGGAAAGTGATCAAAAGGGAGAGTTCCTGATGTGGAAACCAACGCGCAAAGAGGATGAGAAAAAGCCTTATGTGCCGCCCGTGCAAACGCTGCCGGCTGTAACGGCCGCTCCCGCATACCCTGCCAAGGAGGTTCGTCCCGTGGAGAGTCCCAAGATGGATACCTATCGCGCTGATGTGGCGCATATTGGAAAATCGGTGATCGTGAAAGGTGAACTTTCCGGCAGCGAAGATCTTTACCTCGATGGCGAGGTGGAAGGCAGCATTGAGCTGCGCGGCCATAGCCTCATCATTGGACCCAACGGTCGCGTGCGCGCCAACGTTCATGCGAAAGACGTTGTGGTACACGGCAAGGTTGACGGAAACGTGCGCGGAACCGATCGCGTGGAATTGAAAAAGTCGGCGCTGCTCAATGGCGACATTTTCACCCAGCGCATCATCATCGAAGATGGAGCCTTCTTCAAAGGCGCTATCGATATTCAAAAAGCGGACAACAAACAGCAGGAACAGAAAAACGTGCCTGCCATGTCAGCCGCTGCCAGCTCTCCTCAGAGCACGTCCGCGGCGAATTCGCCCCAGGCTTCCTTGCTCGATAAAAAATAATCCGAAACCGCTCCGGCGGATGCGGCGCCGGAACAGACAGGCACAGTGGTAGGGTTCTTCAAAAACATCTTCGGCGGCGATGCCAGTTCTAAACAGAACGCATCGCCGTCTTCGTCCGACGAACGCATCAGCCGGCGCTCCACCGGTTTCGAGCAGTTCACCCGCGGTATCGCGCAACCAGAAGGCCTTCGCGTTCTTGACCTCGGCCCCACTTCTCCGGCGAATATCCAGTTCAATACCGGACTCGGACACCGCGCCTACAACGAAGACGTTCTGCTCGCTTCCCACGACAAGACCCTCATGCTGCCCGCGGAAGAAGGCATGTCAACCCTCGATGTCCGCCGCTTCATGGACGAGAACCTGGTCTACGAAAAGGAACTCTTCGACGCCGTGCTCATGTGGGACGTACCCGACTACCTGCACGAATCGCTGGTCAAGCCCGTCATCGAGCGCATACATTCCATCACCAAGCCTGGCGGCCTGCTGCTCGGCTTCTTCCATACGAAGGACGCCGGCCCCCAAGCGCCCTACTACCGCTACCACATCAAGTCGCGCGACACCCTCGAGCTACAACGCGGTCCCCAATTCCATCTGCAACGAGTCTTCAACAATCGCCACATCGAAAACCTGTTCCACGATTTCCAGAACATCAAGTTCTTCCTGGGACGCGACAACATCCGCGAAGTCCTTGTAGTCCGCTAAGCCGCACGCCGGAACTTGTTGTTGCCGTGCTGTTGCCGTGCGCGGGCCCGGACGTCCCCGTCCGCGGCGGGCGAGCGAGCGACGCTCGCCTAGGTTTCTTTCGAAACTCCTCAACTCTCCTTCAAGCGAGCCCTTACCCGCCGTTGCCTTTCTTCATGCCTTCGTGTCTTCGTGGTGAATTGCCCTCGACCCAACAGGCCTGCTTTTGACTCCGCGCTAGCTCTTCCCACGCGTAGACGCCACTGCCCATCGCCCTATCGCCGGAATCTCCAACGCTTGTAGCAACACGCTGCGCCCAATGCGCGGCAGAGCCAGCATTTTCCTGAACCGCGCCGCGCTGCGATAGATGGGCCGCAACTCTTTCAAGTGTCGTGCGCGATAATCCGCTAGCGATTCCGTCAGCGTCTGCTCTCCCGCGAAAAATCGCTCCACACTTCGCGCCGCCAGCGCCCCGCTGCGCAGCGCCAGCGAGATCCCGTCGCCTGTGAATGGATCTACGAATCCCGCCGAGTCTCCAGCAAAAAATATCCCGCCCTCTACTGGCTCCACTGGCGCGAATATCAGCGGCGCGGTGCTCACAGGCTCGGTCGCGATCCGCCAATGCGCGCTCCGTGCCGCCAATTTCTCATGCTGCGCGAACACCTGTTGCAACGTGCTCGCAACCTCGGCCTTCACCATCGCGCAGGCATTGATGCGACCGGCCGAAACCGGCGCCACTCCGCAATATCCGCCTTCGAAAAAATACAGGTCCACCGTCTGCGATGGATTCTCTTCTTCAAAATGTGCTTTTACCCCGATCCATTTCTCCCGCTGTGTCGCGTGTGCCTTCTGCAGTGCCGTGCGCGGCATGCGCGACCAGCGCCCCGTCGCATTGATCACGGCCCTCGCCGACAGCGTGAACCCGGCAGTCTGCACGTGAAAGGTTTCGCCCGTGCGCTGCGCCTTTTCCACCACCGTCCCGTCGCAGCACTTCACCCCGCTCGCCTGCGCCATCTTCCACAAAGCCTCGTCCATCAGGAAGCGCGGAATGCTCGCCGCTGCCGGTTCGACCGGCAATTCCACTTCGCGTCCATCGAGGTACAGTCGCGAACGCCCAACTCTCGGCGCATCCGTTATCAGCGAGTGATTCTTCCCCAGCAATCCGCCGAGCAATCCGATGGACTCCGGCGAAATAAATTCCCCGCAGACTTTGTGTCGTGGAAATCGCGATTGTTCCAGCAGAATCACCTTCGCACCCGCGCGCGCAGCCGTGATGGCCGCCGCGCTGCCTGCCGGCCCAGCGCCGAGAATCGCAACGTCGTAAACGCGAGCAGAGTTCACTTCCACAGGATCACTCCCATGCGGAACATATAGTGCCGCGTGATGTC
>JBBRZF010000227.1:0-4223 GCA_038236965.1 Terriglobales bacterium
ATATTTTCTGTTTGGAATGAGGAGGTTAGGTCGTTTCGGGGGCGTGGAGGGGCTTGACAAGAATTTGGGAGGACGCCGAGAGGAAGATCAACATTCACCACGGAGACACGGAGGCACGGAGGCACGGAGAAAGGCAAACTCGGGCAGAAGGTTGGGTGGATAGGAGGAGCGTGGCGGAGGTGCTTCGGCGATTCACCACGAAGACACGAAGGCACGAAGAGGAGTCCGTCACCCTAATGTCAAAACTGCGTTCAGCATACCTCGGAATATCGGTATCGAATGCAATCATGTGATTCGATACATTGGTCACGGTTATTTCCAGCAAGATAGGCGACCCAAGCTTGACGCTCACGGGCGCATTGATCGCAATCGAAAACTCCGGCTTCTTTGTTTGTCCCAGCACTCACGTGCTGGGCTAAGCTCTGTCGTGCCTACGGCACTCAAAGCAAAACACAAGGTCCCCGGCCTTTTGATTTATGTGGTCATGACTGCGGGAGCGGCAGTGGGTTCGACACGGGCTTTGCGTCGGAGGACGGCAGCGGAGACGAGAGTAATGATGAGGCCGACGGGCAAGGGCTCCATGAAGGTGTAGGCCATGTTGACGAAGGGGTTCTGGTAGAGCTGCCGAGAGCGCTGTATGGCAGCGACCTGCGCGGTCATGGTGGCGGGGTCAAGTCCGGAGGACTGTATCTTGTGAATCTCCGCGGCGAAGTAGCTGTCCATGAAGTGGGGCATGAAGTTGAAGTAGAGTACCTCCCACATGGCGACGTAACAGACAGTGGTGATGAGAGCGATCAGGATGCCGCAGGCGAAGGCGCGGCCGAAGGAGATCTGGCCGGCGAGGTGGTTGTCGCGGTAGCTGCGGATGCCGAAGTAGATCAGCAGGAACGACGCCACCATGATGGTGTAGCCGAGAGCCAAGCTGTGGCCGGAACCAATCTTGTCGGCGAGGAGAAGCGAGCCGCCCATAAGGGCGGAGATGATGAGGCCGGCGATGAGGCCGAAGGTGAGGACGGTTTTCTTCATGTGCGGCTCCTGGTGGCGAGTGAGGATGGAGTCATGATGCGGTGTAACGGGGCCGAATGGCGTCATCCTTTTGCAGCACACTACTCCAAACAAGTCGCATCACCAACCTTAATGTTGGCAAGAGACCACCCCGCTTGTCCGTATCACCGTGGATTACCTGCGGCTCCCGCAGTTGTCGAAGGACGACCTTCCAAGCCGTAGTTCTCAACTCAACCTCTTCAGACCGTGAGACCAGCTCGAATCACCACCACGGGACGAGGCGTCCGGGGCTACCTGGGTGAACGGCGAGGTTTCGTCGGTTTTGGAGGTATCGATTTCTTGAGAGTCGCAGATTTGTTCGCGGTCGGTTTCTTCTTGAAGAAGCTGTGTTGGTGGGATTCCATGGCTATTCGTTGGCCGTGGAACTGGACGCCTTCTGTTTGTAAAAGCATTCTTTGTTCGAAGCCTTGTTCGCCGGGCAGCAGGATTTTTCCGTCGGCACCGACTACGCGATGCCAGGGAAGTCCGTGACCGGAGCGCAAGGCCCAGGCGACCTGTCGGGCGGCGCCGGGGAATCCGGCGGCGTAGGCGATGTCTCCGTAGGTGGCGACTTTGCCGCGCGGGATTTTGCGGACCTCGCGGAGGATGAGGGTGAACATTTTTTCCAAGAACACCTCTGCGGCGAGCAATTGGCAACTTGTCGTTAATAATGCAATGTTTTCGGTACTAGCGCCAAGAAGCCCTGAGCGATGGAACTGGTCGTGTCCACGAAGTTGCGCAGGTCTGCGGCGCTTGTCCTCCGTCGGCGGACATAGAGGGCCAGAGTGTTGGCGTATCCTTCGATGGTCCAATCGCCAGCGGACGAGACGAGGAAGCTCTGTAACTCCGGCGTGAGGAATTCCCTGGCCTGCTCCGCATCCGGAGCGCGCACCACGACCGACTCTTCGAATGCAGGCGCGTTCGGAAAACTGACGATGGAGGAACTGAATAGCGACGCTACCTTGTCAGTCCAATGCTTCGCGTGAGCCTGAAACATGGGCATGTTGATTGCGGGAAGAATGAACGCGATCACAGTAAAGTTTTCGCTGGATCTTCCTTTTGGAATTCTCACCTCGAAGATGGTGGCTTCGTATCCTCCGGCGGAGCCTGCCATTGCGAGTTCCACGTTGTGCCGTGACTCGAAGAGCGGGAGCTCTGCGACTTGCATCTCAGTGGGATCAACGGGCACGAATCCCATTTCTGCACCGGCGCCAAGCACTTCGCGCTTATGCCTCTTCTTCCAAAGCAAAGAGAGGATGATGAAGATGATGGGAATCGCTAGAAAAGCTACTGGAAATCCTTTGATCATTCTTTCTGTCTCCGCGCGCATTTTCCCTAATCGTTTGCTTCTGCGCAACCGAATTCTGCGGGTGGGAGCCCGCAGCGGCTAAAGCCGGGTGTTGTGGTGCGATTACGGCACGACTGAAGTGCGAATCGACAATCAAGGCAAAGGCAAAACAAAAGGTCTCTCCACTTCGCTGCGCTTCGGTCGAGATGACGCGGGGAATTGGTAATTGGGTAAGTGGGTAAGTGAAGGGCAAGTCAAAGACCGCGAGCGAGGGCGCTCGCGCCACATTAAGTCCGCTCGCGCCACGTTGGGCTGCTTGTTACAATGAAGCATTCTCGCCTGCCTTTATTGAACATCTATCGGGCGCGGAAGAACGGACATTATGCATCGCTGGTCACAGCTCTTTATCCCTACCCTTCGTGAGGCTCCGGCAGACGCGGAAGTCGCCAGCCACAAATTCCTGGTGCGCGCCGGATACATTCGTCAGCTCGCGGCCGGAATCTACTCGTATCTTTTCATCGGACAGCGTTCGATCTTGAAGATCACGAACGTGGTTCGCGAAGAGATGGACAAGATCGCGCAGGAGTTCTACTTGCCGGCGCTGCATCCGCGCGAGATATGGGAGGCGTCGGGGCGCTGGGACGTGATGGGCGACAACATGTTCCGTCTGAAAGATCGCAAGGGCGCGGACCTGTGCCTGGGCATGACGGAAGAAGAAGTGATGACCGAGATCGCGCGGAAAGAGTTGAGGAGCTATAAGCAGCTTCCGCAGATCTGGTACCAGATTCAGTCGAAGTTCCGTGATGAGCCGAGGCCGAAGTCGGGTCTGTTGCGGGTGCGCCAGTTCACGATGAAGGACGCTTACTCGTTCGATATCGACGCGGCGGGACTGGACATCAGCTATCAGAAACATTACGACACGTATTGCCGCATCTTCGATCGCTGCGGGCTGAAGTACAACGCCGTGGAAGCGCATTCGGGCGCGATGGGCGGGTCGATGTCGCACGAGTTCATGGTGTACACGGACGCGGGCGAAGACCTTGTGGTGAGCTGCGCGAAGTGCGGATACGCGGCGAACCTTGAGAAAGCTACGTCGAAGCTGGATGCGGTGGAAGACCTGACAGGTGACCACGAGCCTGAGAACGTACACACGCCGGGACAGAAGACGATAGAAGATGTGGCGCGCTTCCTGGGCGTCTCGCCGAAGAACAAGATCAAGACGCTGGCCTACGTGACGGTGGAATCCGCTGGCGCGGGCAAGCCCGAGATCACGCGCGCTGTCGTGGTCCTTATGCGCGGCGACCACATGCTGAACGAGGCGAAGTTCGCGAGCACCATCGGCGGCAAAGATTATCGTCCGATGAACGACGACGAGATACAGGAGCTATTCAATTCTCCGGCTGGCTACCTGGGGCCGATGAATGTTACGTGGGCAAAGCCGGGCGAAGAGAAGTCCGGCTCGGCGGCGATCCTTATTGTGGACGAAGCGCTGCGCGGACGTCGCAACCTGATTGCGGGCGCGAACAAAGAGGATTACCACACGAAGCACCTTACACCGGGGACGACGTTTGAGCCGACGGTGTGGGCCGACATGCGTAACGCGGCGGAAGGCGAAGGCTGTCCAAACTGCGGCGCGCCTCTGCAGGTTGGCAAGGCGGTGGAGATAGGACACATCTTCAAGCTGGGCTACAAGTATTCGAAGTCGATGGGCGCGACGGTTCTGGACAAGGACGGCAAGGAAGTTACGCCGATCATGGGCAGCTACGGGATCGGCATCGAACGCATACTGACTTCGGTGATCGAGCAGAACCATGACGAGAACGGATTCTGGCTGCCACCGAGCATTGCGCCGTATGAGATCGTCGTCGTGCCGACGAATGTGAAGGACGAA
>JBBRZF010000228.1:0-4124 GCA_038236965.1 Terriglobales bacterium
ATCTGCTCCAGCTTGTGGGGCAGCCGCCGGGAGATCAAGGTCTTGCTGCCGGCCGGACAGCCGGAACGGTGGATTTGAGTTGGACGAGTAGCAGGCGGGGTGGGGATGCCTGACTCGTTTTCATCCAGACCGGCTCGAGCTTCAGGTGCCGGAGAGCGAACAGCACTTCATCCTTTGTCGAATAGATTCTCACTCCGGCGATCGGTTTCTGCTTGTGCTCCCGCAGATCCACATAGCCGCGTGTCTGACGGATAGCAGCAAACACGAGTTCCCGTTCTTTGCCTTCCGGCAACCTGCTAAGATCCAGCACCACCATGGTAGCGCCTGGAGCCCAGCCGAACTCGCCCGGATCCACGGTTAGTGCCGCTTCTTCTTTGACCTCATTTTCTTTGGCGACAGCCGCGAAGAAGTCATTTTCGGCGATCATTTTTCGCACCATGGGCGCGGCATGCACATAGTCGAGATCGCGCCACAACTGCTGGAGGAATGTGACTTGATCAAACCGGTCGCGGGCGTTCAAGCGGCGGTGTTGCATTTCGGTAATCATGCTTCCACGATCGTCTGGAGTCATTTCCACCGATTTTACGTCGATACCAAATCCGGCAATGATCATGAAGCGTTTGATTTGCTGTTCCAACTGGCCAGGTGTCAAGCGGACGAACATCTCGTACATTCTTTGTTCGAGGGCAGAGTCGCGATTGGCATAGCCAGAGAGGCGCCAGTGGGGCACACGGAGGCAGATTCCGAGGACCTTTAGAAGGCCGGCGCCAACCGCGTCGGTGAGCGAATCGAAAGAGTCCTGCGAGATCTTCATCTTGGACCCGAACCCGATGCCGTTGGCGCCGATGTAGATGCTCAGCGATCCGTTTCGTTCGCTCTGGACGACCAGGACACGCTGAACGGAGATGGCGTTCGGCTCGTCGATACGATCAATCCGCTCGGCCATCAAGGTCAGCGTCAAAGCGGTAATGATTGCAGATTTATCGCGGGAAAGCTGAATGCTGGAAAGTGTTTTGCCGCCTCCGAATTCTCCGTCGGTGCGGCCGTCGTTTCCTTTGTTTAGTGTCTCCGTGGCTCTTTGCAACTTTCCCACCAGTCGAAAGGTGGGCGTAGGCGGTTTGGCACGAGCTTCGAGGCTCTGCCACATATAGGGGAGCATCGGAGCCAGCATGCCCGTGGAAGAAGCCCCTTCGGGGTAGAGCATGTAGCTTCGCAAGATCCCTGTCCGGGCGAGGGCATTGCGCACAAACTGGCTGATGTCGCTCGGGAGTTTGTCGTTGGACGCGTCGCTGGCCATGCGGTCGATCTCAAAGACGATCGGTCCATCGTCGAAGGCTGCCCGGTAGACGGAGTACATCACGCCAAATGCGGCCAGACGGCTGTCGGAGGCGCGCAGCACTTCGACAGGTTGCGCCACCGGCGGAATCTGCCTCAAGGCCTTTTCGATGTGCTTGTCGGCTGCCACCAGTGGGAGGCAGATGGCCAAGCAAAATGCGGAGAGTCGGTTCATATCTGTAATCCCCCTATTTCACGATGATCAATTGACTGGAAAGAATGTTGGAGTTCACGAGGATGTTCCCCACCTTTCCTTCGAGCGTAGTGGTGCCGATGGCCAATGGCTTATTGGCCGGCTCTCGCACAACATGCGGCCGCTTGATGTCCACCACGATTTCGACGCGATGCAGGCCCTTAGGATCCTTGATAGCCTCCGGAGAGAGGCGTTCGAGCAATGCAGCGCCTGTTTTGCCATTCAGGTCTGCGTCAGTTACGGAGAAGTAGCGCACGCCTGCGACGGTCTTGTTGGCATTCACCTTGGCCCGGTTTTCGATCATGGCGATGGTGGCCGGCGTGTAGGATTCGCCCATGCTGGAAGGCATCGACTTCACCGTCATGGTTAACGGCAGAGTGCTCACCCGCTGCACTTGCGCGAACGCACAGGAGCCGTTTATCAGAAGAAGCGTTGCAGTGAAAAAATAGTTCATGGTTTCCCCCAGCTCAAAAAATAGAGGCTTGAGCGCAGCCTTGATTGCGACCACGCTCAGGCCCTAGGGTTAAAAGCCGCTCACGCCACCTACTGCGGCAAAGGCACCCTTGCCGAGAGCAAGGGCAGGTGAGTATGAGGCTTGCGTGTTCGATACCACCGAACCGCCAACCTGCGCATTGACCAAAGCGACTCCGCCGACGAAGGCCTTGGCACCCTCACCCAATGCGAGCGCTGGACTGTACTTTGCGACCGTGGTGCTTTTGACGTCGCCGGACACCTTGGAGTTCTCGAGATAGGTGCCGCCAACCTGCGCCCACGCATTCCTGCCCAATGCTAATGCCGGCGAGTAGGACGCCTGCGTGTCGGTCTTGATCGCACCGGTCACTTGCGACTTGACGAAGTGCGTTCCGCCGACTTGGGCATGGGCGCCTTCGCCAAGCGCGAGAGCAGGGCTATATTTTGCCACAGTCTTATCGGAGACTCCGCCGCCAATGATGGACTGCGCCATCGAAGGAATCGTCATCGCCGCTGCCATCGCGGCCAAAAGAAACATCTTTCTCATGTTGTTGTACACCTTTCTAAGTGCCTTAGCACGGGTTGATCATAGAGCCATGGGGGCCGGGTTGGCGGCGCCAGAGAATTCCTAGCGCCACCTTGTTTAACGGAGAACTTTACAGAGAGCCGCTGCGCGCATCTTCCAGAACTTTGATCTGCTTCTTCAGCTCTTCTGTGTCACGGAACTTGTTCATGAGATCGAGATACCTTTTTCGGTCCTCTTCATTGAGAGAAGAAGGATCGGCAGCGGCGGGTATCACATTGGCCCCCCCGCCACGCGCCGGAAGGTAAGGTGTTAAGGGCAGGCGATTGAGCATTTTTCTATCCCGATCCTGTTCGGCAGCGAAGACGAGGAGGTCATGGTACGACAGACAGATGGAGTCAAAGGCAACTATCATGCTGTGAGCTTGCCGGCCCATGAAATGGAAGTACTTCGCCTGGCTGCGTAGGCTGGCCACCGCGGCCTCGCGCAGTTGCGTGGAAGGGCTTGCGCTTACTACGACAGCCAGCGAAGCCTTGATCTGCTTGATAACCGCGGGCAAGCTGTCTAGTTCCATCTTCTCGACAGGGTCTAGGGAGCCATTGGAGGAGAGTTCGCGAAGGCGCTCTTCGGAGACTTTCAGTTCGTGACGAACTGTGTCGGCGGGCGTCCTGCGTTCGGTAACACGCGCACCGAGCTCAACCTTTTCGTCCGCCATTTGACTGGCGACTTTCTCGGCCCTGGAATAAAGGCCGTCCATCTTCCGGTGGTAGTCGCCGTTCATGAGGCAACCTCGGATGCGGAGGTGAATCAGCGGGCTCTGTTCAATGAGTCCACCGCCGGCGCCAATCTGGCCGAGCAGATATTTTTCCTGCCGCTCGATTTTGTTCAGTTCAGACGTTACGAGCTTTTGCGCCACTAAGCGCTCATCTTCCAGATCGCCTCCCTGCAGAGAGACGTCATTTTGCGCCAATGCCTGCAGCGCAAACAAGATTGACATCAAGCTAAGAACTTTCATGATCCCTCCTCCCATCTGATCAACTTGACTGAGAACTTCTTACCCCTGCCCGTCAGGGCGACATCGACGATTACCTTGCGCACCTCGGATGGCGTCAAGCCCTTTTTCGACAGCGCCTTTTCGCTCAACGAGCGGAGGCAGGCGTACAACTCGCCGTCGTACAGCGCGTACACATTAACCGCCTTGCCAAGTTCCGCCTGTGCCTTCCGAATCGCTTCGCGTAGCTCGTCGGACATGGGGGGGTGCTTCAATAATCGCGGGATCGTATCCTCAGGGACGATGGCCCGGAAGCTGGTCTTCGTCCGCAGGTCGAACATACGGGCCTCGCCTCGCGGCCTGCGACTGGCAAGCGCGAGTAGAACTCCATGACGTTCGAGCACGGGCATGGAGCCTTGGGCTTCGATGTCGAGCGTGGATTTCGATCCCGCGGAGACGTCGTCGCGCCACTCTTTCATGCCGGGTTCGTTGGAGACCACGGCTTGGGAAACGGTTGCTCCCTGTTTCTTGGCCTCTTCATGCGAAATGGTTCCACCGCCGGTTTCAGGCTTGCGGGCTTTGGGCATCGCCGGCAAGCGGATCGTCGTGAC
>JBBRZF010000229.1:0-4000 GCA_038236965.1 Terriglobales bacterium
CCAGAACGACGCGGGACTGGAACGAAAGCGCAAGTATGGTCCGAGACCTGAACGCACATGATCTAGGCGCGGCCGTTGGGTCCAGTGCTCGGACAGGGTGCCCAGGCTTCACTTTCCCGGCATAGTGTCAGTGACCGATTCAGGAGGCTGCGTAAGGAAATGCTAAGTTTTGCTAAGGTCGTGACACACTATTCAAAAGCCACGATCAATGATTTCAATAGTTTACATCCAGAGCTGGTTCGGAGTAAATACTTGAACAATGCTATTGAACAGGACCATCGACGAGCGAAACACCGGCTTTCGCCCGATCCTGGGCTTAAAGAGCCGTCGTACAGTAGCGGGTGTGATCCGCTACAGAATGGGTGAACATCGAATAAAAAAGAGCAGTTGAAAATCGGGAAGCTCGGCGCGCTCGGCGACCGTCCCGGCGATTTGGCAAGCCGACTTGGCTTCATAACCAGAATCACTTCAATCGAACAGGCGACCGTTCGACATTCCGAGCTACTTCGAATGTGTATGAGAGCCAGACTTGATACAATTAGGCACTCAATCGGAGCTTTATCGAGATGGAGGCGGCCAGTTCAGCTCGAGAACGATGGGTTCTCACCAAGGATGTGTTTGAGCGGTTCCTGAAGACATTGGATCCAGACCCGGTTCAAGCAGGAATCCTGTACGAGCAAATTCGTGCAAAGCTAGCTACGTTCTTTCGATGTAATGGGTGCTGTGAAGGCGACGACCTCGTCGACGAGACGCTGGATCGTGCTATGCGGCGATCGAACGAGATCGAGATTCAAAATCTACCATCATTCATTCGTGGCGTCGCCCGCAACGTAGCGTCTGAAGCACACAAAAGAAAGAAGAGGATTTCCTCGATCGAGGAGATTCCTGAACCAGTATGGGACCGGAGCCCGCAAGGCGAGGAGCGGGCAATGGCGCAGCATGCATCTCCGCCGACTCTAAATTGTCTAGAAGGATGCATACGCACATTAACAGCCGAGGAAAACCGCATCATCGCCGAATATTATCAGTATGAAAAGCGCGAAAAGATCGTGCACAAGCAGACCCTGGCTGCAGAGTTAGGCATAAGCGCTACAACATTGAGAGTCAAGGCCTTCAGGGCCAGGAAGCGTTTGGAGAAATGCGTTTTGGAATGCGCCCAACGATCGGATGAAACAAAACGCGAATTGAACCACTAGGCTATGGAGGGCAACGTGTGGCAAGCGGCGGCGGACGACGCGATTATCGTCCGATACCTGCTCGGGCAATTGCCCGACGCGGAGCGCGATCCGTTTGAGGACCGATACTTCGTTAGCGAGGCCCTTCATGAACAATTACAGGCGATCGAGGAGGAGTTGGTCGATGCCTATGTTGATGGAGAACTTACCGGCGAGGACTTGACCTGTTTCGAGCGGCTGTTTATCGGCTCTCCGGAGCGGGAACGTAAAATCCAGTTCGCGAAGGCCTTGCGGGCCGGGGCCGAATCGCGCGGGCACCTCGATCGCGTTCGATCTATTTCGGAAACTCGGCAACCGGAGGATGTTCCGCGAGATTTCGGGGCGATGGCGGCACTGGTTGGTGGGCACCCGGAGGGCGTTGCTCCATCGATCGCGGGCAGTGGCGGGTTGGACGCACCCCCGCCTTCAACCAAACATACGAAGAAAAGCTTTTTATCCATTTTCATACCTCGTTCATTTGGGATGCAGATGGCATTTGGTGGGGTCGCAGCGGCGTTGATCGCAGGTTGGATTACGATGTCTTATGTAAGGCGGGAGGCGGGACCGTCTCCAAATGTGGCCCAACTAGATCAGCCGGTCGCGCATAAGTCTTCAGAAAGCCCGCCACCGTATATTCCGGGTGCGGCTCCTAAGAAGAATGTCATCAAGTCGCCCCGGCCGAGCCCGCCGCTGACTCCGCCTACCGTGGCCCATCGCGATTCCATCGATCCTCGACACGAGGCCGAATCGAGTTCGTCGCATAAACTTTCTGAAGCGCCGAAGATTCTTGCTTTTGTGCTGATGCCCGGCACGCGCAGCGGCGGCGACGGTGGAAATCTTATCCCGCTGCCATCGGGGAAGGCTCTCGTTCGGCTGGAACTCGGGTTAGAAACGAGCGATTACGACCGATATGCCGCGGTTGTGGAAACCGCCGACGGAAACGAGGTCTGGAAAGAGGAAAACCTGACCGTTAAGGCGAGTAGAGGATTGGCCCGGACCATAGGGGTACAACTGCGGTCCGATCTGCTCAATCCCGGGGATTATCTTGTCAAACTGAGCGGTTTGGCGCCAGATGGAAAGGTTGAGGTGGTTGCCGGGTATTCCTTTCGCGTACGTAGGGACTGACGGTACCGCGTGCGACGACGCTTGTTCCATCAGCGGTCTCGTTCTGTATACGCCCTAGTTGAAAAGCGGTGCGGCGCGAGGAATGAGAGCGATGCCCGGCAGAAGCACTAATTTCAGGCCCGCAGTTAAGGACGTAAACGATTTTGAGTGAAAGACGTCTTCACGAAATACTGGTTAACAGCGGGCTGATGTTCCTCCCGTCTTACTTGTGGAAGTCGCGGGGATACATACCGCTGCTCGCCACCATTGTGTTCACTCTCAGCTTACACCACGTGCGGTGTGCGCCTCAGACATTCGCTGACATTGATGTCGCGGTGGACCTTAATAAAAAGGGCACTATCGCCCGCGATCGCGGCGATCTTGCCATTGCAATAGAGTGCTATCTACAAGCGCTGGCCATCTACAAGAACGTTGCACCGGGCAGTCGTGATGTCGCAACGGTCCTCAACAACCTGGGTGTGGTGTTTCGCAGTCGTGGAGACTTAGTTCAGGCGGAGGCATACTATCGTCAGGCCCTGGCGATCTATGAGACGTTAAAGCCTGACAGTCTCGATGTCGCATTGATCCTGAGCAACCTAGGCGTGGTATTTAGGAATCGTGGAGATTTGCCCAAAGCGGAGGAATATCATAAACGAGCACTGGCCATTCGCGAGAAACAAGCGCCAGACAGCGCAGACGTGGCATCCAGCCTAAACAACCTGGGGGTAGTGCTTCGTGATCGCGGTCAATTGACAAAAGCCGAAGAATACTATGTCCAAGCACTGGCAATCTATTTGAGGGTAGCGCCAAGCAGCCTTGATGTAGCAACCGTATTAAATAATATGGGTAGCGTGGACTGGGGTCGGGCTTACTACGACAACGCGATGCGGTACCAGCGGCACGCACTGGCCATTCAAGAAAAATTAGCACCCAGCAGCCTCGGTCAGGCGGAAAGTCTGCATGCCATGGGTTCAATGCTGTTCGATCAAGGACAAACGGCCCAAGCCATCCTGTGCTATGAGCTGGCGATTAATACCTTTGAGAGGCAGATGAGGCTCCTGGGCGGTGATGATGAGGTACGTTCTACATTCGGTGCCCAATATCTAATTTACTATCGCGACTACATCGAGGCCCTTCTTGTCCAAAAACAGTACGAGCGAGCTTTCTTCGCTCTCGAGCGGTCAAGGGCGCGTTCGTTGCTCACAATGATAGCCGAACGCGAAATGGTCCTCGATTCCGATTTGCCCTTCGACGTCCAGCGCGAGCGTAAGCTCAATGCCGCTGCGTGTGTCCGAGCCCAGGCCAAGATTGCCCGGCTCATTCCAACCAAGGACGCTACGGAGATCGACCAGGAGCTTGCCCATTTGCACGAACTAGCCGTTGAGCGTGATCAGATAGCTGAGCGGATCAAGCGTGCTTCGCCACGTTTAGCTGCCTTGCAGTATCCGCAACCACTGGATCTGCGTGCTACCCGGCGAGCTCTCGATACCGATACGATCCTGCTCTCTTATTGGGTTACGCCGACAGCGACAACGCTTTTTGGCCTCGTCCGGGGAATCTGTGGGTGAAAACGGCCTCAGCGGTTGAGGTTGAGAGAGCCGCGATTCTTTGGGTCCTCGCTATCACTGGGGGTTGTCTTTGCTTGGCCGGGATACAGCAACTACTGTCCTTCCTTGCGCCGC
>JBBRZF010000230.1:0-3949 GCA_038236965.1 Terriglobales bacterium
ATCATCGACGGCGCTCGCGCCATCCTTCTCAAATCGAAGAAGACAATCCCCAGCTCCGCCGTCATCAACGATTTCTGTCCCCTTAACGTGGTTCTCGGCGAACAAGGCGTTGGCTTCTGCGAATTCGCCAGGATGACCCCGCGCGGAGCATCTTACAACGACGTCGCCCTCTTCCTCGCCTCCGTCGAAGCCCTCGAAAAATATCCCTTCTGCAATCGCGCCATCACCGGCGAAGTGCAGGAAAGCTTCCTCGAAGCCTACGGCGCATCTCCCGCCGAACAGCAGATCCTCCGCGTCTTCAAGATGAAGGCCCTGCTCAGCATGTTCGCCCAGGGACGCAACACCGCCGCCAAGGAATCCGCCGTCCGCAAAAAAGTCATGTGGGCAACCGTCATGAAGCGCTTCATCCAGCAAGCCGCCGAACGCTCCATGGCCCCCGCCGCATAACCGTTCACTCATAAGCTAAAAAGGCGACCGCATTGAGCAGTCGCCTTTTTATTTACCAATCCCAACCACCATCTCGTCATCCCGACCGAAGCGCAGCAGGGACCTTTTGTTTCTCTTCGGCCTACCTCCACCCTACTTCGGATTCTGCTTCGGCACCGGCGTCTGTGCCGGAGCATTATTCGGCGACGGATTCTGCTGCTGCGGATTCTTCTCCGTCTCCACTTCCTGACCCTCAAACGTGATCTTCGTCTTCGCACCGAACCGCTTGTAGTTCGTGTACTTCACTATCTGGACAATACGTTGATCCCGATTCGAGAAGTGCAGCGTGTCGTCGATCTTCGTGTACGTAGGGAACCAGTACTTCCCATCGATCTGTTGACGATACGTAGTGAACGCCGGAAACAGGTTTTCCTGGCCCTTGCTCACGATGTCGGGAACGTTCTTTCCAAACGTCTTTACGATCTGGAAATCGTGGTCGTCCACCCAGATGCGCCCATCGAAATATCGCTGCCCCTTTTCGATCCGCTTCGGCTTCACGTCGAACACGTACGTGTTCAGCTCATCTTCTTTCTGCTGTCCCTTGTACGTGATGTCGTACAGCGGAATCTCATCCGACGTCAGCACGAATGGCAAGCGTTTCTCGATATCCTGGAAATCTTCACGCGTCATCTGGATGTCTTGCAGCGTCGATGCCGGTGCGTACTGCACCTGTTCCTGTCGCCGCCCCTTATCGTCGAACAGGATGTCCACCACCTGCTCGTACCTGCCTGTCTCCGTATTGCCGTCCATGGTCTGCACTTTTACCGACTGCCGCCACGTGTAGTCTTCCCGCGCGATCTTGAACTCTTTTTCCTTCGCCGCGAACCGCTGCACGATGTCGTCCACCGTGATCCCCGTCGGTTGCACATCGCGCAACTCGCCTTCCTGCGCCAGTGCCGTCATCGGACGCCCCACCAGCATCGCTGCCAATACCGCCATCCACAGTACCGCTTGTAGCCAAAGTCTATTTTTCATAAGGATTTCCGAGGATTCTTTCCTAACCTTTAGATGCCGCCACCCCACCAGAGATGCAGCACTTACTGTTCTTCCAATAACCCGAAATTCGCTCCAATGTTGCTCCGCCCGTTGGATTCCTCTTGCCAGTCCCGTAATCCAACATAGAATGTAACAGCCCCAATACACCCGTTTATGAATGTATTTCTAAGGGAACTGCCAAGCATCCTCATCGTTGGAGCGCTGGTCTCCGTCTTCGTGTCGCTCTATCGCCACGAACGCACGCCCCGCATGCGCTTCTGGATTGCTGGCTGGACGCTTATCTTCCTTCACTCCCTGGTCGATTGCATTGACGCGCATTCTCCTGCCCTCGTCTGGCTCCTTCAAACCGTCCACGTCTCCGCTCTCCACATCGCTGGCGTCGCTTTTCTCATCTCCGTCACCGACGTCATCCATTTCCCCAAGTTCCGTCGCCTCGCGCTTGCCTATATCGCCATTCCGTCCGTCATCTTCTTCGGAATGTGGGCAGCCGGAATCCGTACTTCGCCCTTCTATTACCTCATTCTCATCTGGAATCTCTTCGGCGCCGGCGTATGGTTCGCGCTCTGGTGGCGCAAGTTCAATCTCTATATTGCCCTCACCTTGGCCGCCATCTTTACTCTCGCCAGCGTCGCTCTCTACTTCGTTTCCATCGGAGCCATCGAGCGCGCCTTCTACACTTCGTTCCTGCTCACCTTCGGCTGGAGTGTCATTCTTTTCGCACGGGGATTCTGGCGTCGCACTCCCGGCGTCCTGCTTACCTGCTCCGGATTCCTCCTCTGGGCCGGACTTTGGGCGCTCGCCGCCTTCGCTCC
Organism: Terriglobales bacterium; assembly: GCA_038236965.1. GTDB lineage: Bacteria > Acidobacteriota > Terriglobia > Terriglobales > Acidobacteriaceae > JBBRZF01. Next base: position 2,295 of record JBBRZF010000230.1, read on the forward strand.
CCAGATCATTGCCTACGTCGACATCGAGAACCCGATTTGGGATGTGCCCAAACTCTTCGTCGCCTTCGGCATGATTCTCACCGTCCTTGAGAATGAATCGCGCGACGCCCAGGCTGCCTCCGAACGCGAGCGTCAACTCAATACCCAGATGGCCCGCTTCGCCGACATCACTTCGCGCCTGCTCAGTGGCGTCGATGTCCGCAGCTTCTGTCGCGAGATCGCGCAAGTTATCCACGAAGCCGCCAATTTCCGCCGCGTCGCCATCGTCCTCACCGACGAGACCGACCACCTCTACCTCGCCGGATTCGCCGGCCTCGCCTCTTCCGCGCGTCACGAGATCGAGGCCAGCCTGCACGAAAAAAATTCCGAGACCATCGCCCAGTACTTCACTCGCGGACGCAAACTCGGCAAATTCTCTTATCTCTGTACCGCAGCCGCCATCGAGGGACTCCCCCGCACTCGTAGCACCGAACAGTTCGCTCCCAATCCCTTCTGGCAGAACGGTGACGAACTCATCGTCATGCTTCGCTCCGCCCAGGGAACCCTCGTCGGATGCATCTCCCTCGACGATCCCAAGGACGTCACCCGCATCACCGCCGAAGATATGTCCACCATCGAGGTTCTCGCCGGAGATCTCGCCGTTGCCCTCGAGAACGCCACCCTCCAGCGACGCATCGTGCTCCAGGAAAAGATGGCCTCCGTCGGACAGCTCGTCTCCGGCGTCGCCCACGAACTCAACAACCCGCTCACCGCCGTCATCGGCTACTCCGAACTCATGGCCGACGCCGATACCGGACTCCGCTTCGAACGCGAACTCAGCACCATACGCCGCGAAGCAAATCGTATGAAGATCATCATCGACAATCTTCTCCGCTTCGCTCGTCAGGCCAAGACGGAAACCCTCTCCGCCAATCTGCAGCGCACCGTCAACGAAGCCATCACCCTGCGCGAATACGAGTTCACCCGCATGGGAATCACCATCCAGCGCGACCTCCCCTCCGACCTCCCTTGGGTGCAGGTGGACGAAGCCCAGCTCAAGACCGTCATCGTCAACCTCCTCAGCAACGCCGCCGACGCCGTCAACGCTTGCGACGAAAAGAACATCACCGTCCATGCCCGACGCATCGGCGAACGAATCGTCTTCAGCGTCCTCGACTCCGGCAACGGATTCGCCGACATGCATCGCGTCTTCGACCCCTTCTTCACCACCAAGGCCCCCGGACGCGGCCCCGGCCTCGGCCTCAGCATTTGCTACGGAATCGTCAAACAACACGGCGGCGACATCTACGCCCGCAACGTAGCCCCCAAAGGCGCCTGCGTAACCATGGAACTCCCCGTAGCCACCAAAAACGTCCAAGCCGCCACAAAATAGCTCCCCTCCCACCACGAACTCACCCCCATCTCGTCATCCCGACCGCAGCTATCTCCACACTCCGTCATCCCGACCGAAGCCCAGCGCAGCGGAGGGACCTTTTGTGTTGGTTTTTGGGGGTTGCTTTTGTTGTTGTTGTTGGGTTGCCGCCTCACCACCACCGCTCTCCTCCCCACCCCCCCCCCGTCCACCCGACCGCAGCGCAGCGGCGCGGAGGGACCGGGTGGGTTGGTTTTGGGGGGTGCTTGTGGTGGTGGGTTGCGTGCCACACCACACCCCCACC
>JBBRZF010000231.1:0-3946 GCA_038236965.1 Terriglobales bacterium
GATGCGCAAGTTGGGCATATCGCGTAAGGATCTGTAAGGGCGGGGTTTTCAGTGGAGTTGGCCACCAAAGGCGATGAAAGACCGCTTGCTGACGCGCGCGGCTCGGCTTGCAGTGCGCATCCCAAGCCGAGCCGCGACCGTCAGCAAGCGGTCTTTCAGTCGAGCCTACAGTGCCGCTACTTCGTTCTCACCCGAGAGACAACCACCGGATCGGTATTGAACTCGTGGCACTTACTGTAACTGACCGCATGTTCCAGGCGCACCACCTTAAACAGCCCAACTCGGGCTGAGATGGATGCTTGCACCTGGCTCGCCAGCCATACTTCATTGTTGACGCGAATCTGCTCAAAGGCCGCGCGCGTGCCCTTGGCGATGCGAACCAGGAAATACCCTATCCAGATGTTGTCGATCGCTTCCACTTCCGCTTTCACAAGGTTGAAGTCCTGCTTGTCCACCCAGAGTCTTCCGTTGAGGTGCAACATGGCTTTCGCCGTGCGCGACCGGGGCTTGAATCCGTGGCGCGGGGTAGCGACGATAGTATATACCGTGCGGCCGTCCCAAACGGCATCGGCGGCCTGCTTGAAGTCGAACGCTTCCAAAAGGTCGCGCCATGCTTCGCGTTGCCATTCCGGCCGATCGTCATATTCGCCCACGCGCCGCGCTCTTTGCGCCGCCGTCTCTTTCCTGCGTTCCGCACTGCTTTTCGCGAACTTTTCCTGCTCCTTCTGTTCCTCAGCAAACGTCAAGGCTCGATCTCCCCGCGCCACAAGCCGGCGGTAAGGGGAGCCCTCGAGCAGAGTGACATCGTGCACCTTGACGTCCTCCGATTCCAACCGGCCCTGCGCGTCCAGATGTTTCAGGTCCACGCGCTCCGAATAAACGTACTTTCGGGCGACCTTCCAGTTACTCTCCTCGGCGAGAGTCGCGCGGCGGACGATTTCGCGTGCTTCCGATTGGCATAGCAATGCCGCCGGCGAAGCCAGCATCACGATCAGCGTGCAAGTCCGAAGTTGGACCTTCCTGTTTGTCACATGCCGCCTAACTATCGCCGATACATTCATTCTTTTCCACAGTTGTAGTCCTGCCGCTATGGGGGCATTCCGGTGACCATTTTAAGTGCAAAGCGTGCAACACCCACAGCAGGCGCTCTGCCCATGGGCGGTCAATCGACCACATATGGTCATTTTCCAGGGGCATTAGGTCCTCCTTATAGGCGCTCAACCCGTAATCGAACGATCCGGCTCAACATGCAGTAACGTTGGCGCGAATCGTGCAATAGGAACGGTAGAGCCGGTGTTCAATGCAGCGAAACATGGTAGACTCAAAGTCTGACCCTCCAACATTTCACGAAGGTGACGAAGTCGTGCTGGCCACGGGCTCGCACCAAGGCACCCTCGGTATTTTCCTTCGGTTGAAAGCCGACGTCAATTGGGCTGACATCACGCAGCGCAGCGGTAATGTGCGCAGCCATCCGATGGAATGGCTCGCCCTAGCGGCGGGTCTGGGTCGTGGTCCATCTGAAATCAAGTCCGGAGCTAACAAATTATGAATATTCGACCCTTATACGACCGCATTGTGGTGAAGCGGATCGAGGAACAAGAAACCACGCACAACGGAATCATCATCCCCGATTCCGCGAAAGAGAAACCGCAGGAAGGCGAAGTCATCGCCGTCGGACATGGCAAGAGACTCGAAGATGGCACATTGGTAGCTCTCGACGTCAAAGCCGGCGACCGTATTCTCTTTGGGAAGTACTCCGGCAGCGAGACCAAACTCGCCGGCACGGAGTATCTCATCATGCGCGAAGACGACGTACTCGGAATTCTCAGTTAACAAGGAACCCAAAGATGGCAAAACAGATTATTTATAGCGATCAATCCCGCCAGGCGATCCTGCGCGGTGTGAACAAACTCGCCGATGCAGTAAAGGTCACCCTCGGACCAAAGGGACGCAACGTCGTTCTCGAGAAGAAATTCGGCGGCCCGCTTGTCACCAAAGATGGCGTGACGGTGGCCAAAGAGATCGAGCTGAAGGATCCGCTGGAAAACATGGGCGCGCAGATGGTGCGCGAGGTTGCATCGAAGACCTCAGACGTCGCAGGCGACGGCACCACAACAGCCACGATTCTCGCTCAGGCGATTTTTCGCGAGGGCGTGAAAGCGGTGACCGCGGGCGCTGGCCCGATGGCCGTCAAGCGCGGCATCGATAAGGCAGTCGCATTGGCGGTGGAAGAACTCCAAGCGCTCTCCAAACCGGTTTCCGGCGACATGATCGCTCAGGTCGGCCGCATCTCGGCCAACAGCGATTCCACCATCGGCGACGTTATTGCCGAAGCGATGAAAAAGGTCGGTAAAGATGGCGTGATCACGGTCGAGGAATCCAAGACCATGACCACTGAACTGGCCACGGTGGAAGGGATGCAATTCGATCGCGGCTATCTCTCGCCGTACTTTGTGACCGACCCCGAGCGCATGGAATGCGTTTTCGAAGATCCGTATATTCTGATCCACGAAAAGAAGATCGGCAACATGAAAGACTTGTTGCCGCTGCTTGAGCAGATCGCCCGCTCGGGCAAGCCGTTGCTGATTATCTCCGAGGATGTGGAAGGCGAAGCACTGGCCACTCTCGTCGTCAATAAATTGCGGGGTTCTCTCCATACGTGTGCGGTGAAGGCGCCGGGCTTCGGCGACCGCCGCAAAGCGATGTTGGAAGATATCTCGATTCTGACTGGCGGAAAGCCGATCATGGAAGAGACCGGCATCAAGCTGGAGAGCGTGCAGTTGGAAGACTTGGGCCGCGCCAAGCGCATCACGGTGGACAAAGACGCAACCACCATCATCGACGGCGGTGGAGAGCAGAAGAATATCGAAGGCCGGATCAAGCAGCTTCGCGCTCAGATTGAGGAAACCACTTCGGACTACGATCGCGAGAAACTGCAGGAGCGGTTGGCTAAACTGGCCGGCGGCGTGGCGATCATCAAGGTCGGCGCGGCAACAGAGACGGAGATGAAAGAGAAGAAGGCCCGCGTTGAAGATGCATTGCATGCGACGCGCGCGGCGATCGAGGAAGGCATTGTACCCGGCGGCGGCGTTGCGCTGTTGCGGGCGGCACTCGCACTGCGTAAACTCAAGCTCGAAGGCGACGAGCAATTCGGCGTAGACATTGTGCGCCGCGCTTGCGAAGAACCTGTCCGGCAGATCGTAATGAACTGTGAAACAGATGGCGCCATCGTTGCCGATAAGCTGCGGAACCACAAGGATCCGAACTTCGGCTTCAACGCCACGACTGAAGTATACGAAGATATGGTGAAGGCCGGGGTAATCGATCCCACCAAGGTTACTCGCTCGGCGCTGCAGAATGCCGCGTCCATCGCGTCGCTCATGCTGACGACAGAAGCAATGATATGCGATGCTGTAGAAGAAGTCGAATAACACTGGTTTGTAATGTCTAGCGATAGCGCCGCGTCATCTATTTTGACGATCAACGGCGGATCGTCGAGTATCAAATTTGCGCTGTTCCGGTCAGGCGGCCGGCTGGAGCCATGGGTCGATGGAAACATTGATCGCATCGGCCAGCCGGACGCCAGCCTTTCTTTCCGCGACGCGGACGGGCATAGGCACGACCATGTCAAGTTGGACAGTTCCGCCCACCAGTCGGTGGCGGAGACCCTCATCGATTGGCTTGAACACAACGTTCCGTTCCATTCTATTAGTGCCGTGGGCCATCGCGTGGTCCACGGTATGCACTACTCCCAGCCGATGCTTGTCACCCAGGAACTGCTGGATGAACTCCATCTTATTTGTCCCTACGACCCCGATCATCTGCCGCAGGAGATCGCCCTCATCGAAGCGTTTCGCAAGCGTTATCCCCAGCTTCCTCAAGTTGCCTGCTTCGATACGGCATTCCACGCCACGATGCCGCGGGTGGCGCGCCTCTTGCCAATCCC
>JBBRZF010000232.1:0-3902 GCA_038236965.1 Terriglobales bacterium
AGTTAGCCGGTGCTTCTTCTTCCGGTACCGTCATAATCGTCCCGATCGAAAGGAGTTTACAATCCAAAGACCTTCATCCTCCACGCGGCATTGCTGCGTCAGGGTTTCCCCCATTGCGCAAAATTCCCCACTGCTGCCTCCCGTAGGAGTCTGGACCGTGTTTCAGTTCCAGTGTGTCCGTGCGCCCTCTCAGGCCGGATACTGATCAAAGCCTTGGTGAGCCATTACCTCACCAACTAGCTAATCAGCCGCGACCCCCTCTTCAAGCCACTTACGTGCTTGATCCACAATATTGCTACCGTGGATATTATGCGGTATTAGCCCCGGTTTCCCGAGGTTATTCCCCACTCGAAGGTAGGTTAGTCACGTGTTACTCACCAGTGCGCCACTTTACTCATCCCTTGCGGGACTTTCTCGTTCGACTTGCATGTGTTAGGCATGCCGCCAGCGTTGATTCTGAGCCAGGATCAAACTCTCGTTTGAAACCTGTCGTCTCCCCGACGGTTGGAAGGGGAGACTATCCACCCGCGCTCGAAAGGCGGATGGGTTTAACTTGTGAGATCGCTCGAACTTAAACTCGAGCTTCCATCTCACGACTGGCACGTTCAACATGTTGTCAAAGACCGAAATCGCTGACCCGCACTAGGCGGAGCGTTCGGTGAACATCGGCCGTCGCTACGTGAGCGGGACCGACTGTCCTCGAAACTATCAAATATATCGCTTGGGTTTCCCCGTGCTGCTCAACGCTTTCCAGCGGAGCGCAGACGATACATTCGCACTCTCTTTGTTTTGCGCAGACATTTTTGCAGCGCAAAAGTTCTGAGAGTCATTAAGCTGATAAAAGATCGTATCTAGAGGTTCTGCGATTACCGCAACAACCCTTCAGAGAGCTAATCCCTGAATTGAGCCCGTGGCCGGGCGATTCGCAGCTTCATTGGCTTACTAAGGTTACTAAATCTTAGATGCCGGGTGTCTTGAACGATTCGTTCGTTTTCGACTCAACCAGGCGGCCTTGCTTCTGCATTCGCTGACTTAGTTGTTATACCAAACCGAGTCTGGGTTTGCAACCCCTTCAGCGAATTTTCTTTCCGGAGCTCTTTGCTGCTTGATTGTTATACCAAACCGACCAGCGGTTTGCAACCGTCAGCAGAGCTTTCGTTTCAAGAATGTTAAATAACTCGGGAGCGCTTACCGCGCCGGGCGTCCATTCCGCCCTTGCCTTGATTGTTATACCGGAACGCAGCAACACTGCGCAAGCCCTCAAGTCGAAAAAGTTTGCTCGTGCCCCAATTACCACACTCGCTTGCACCATCGGTGCTGCTTAAGTCCATGGCGTCGAATCGAGGAAACTGCTTATTTCCAGCAACTTACATTTAGGCCTCCCGCCGCCTATTATTTCCCCCAATCTTTGCCAGTCGGCGCTCCCAGCGCGTCTTAGAGGTGACACTCTTGATTCCCCCTCCCCCATTTGGCGACTCAGATCGCCGGTGCCCGCCTTCCCTGGCTGGCTCCGACTCCCCTCCGCGACCTCACTTCGCGCTACTACTTTGCCGCGCAAAGTACTTGACGATGCACGTCCGTGGCTTTAATCTTGCCCGCTTGTAGCTCGCAGGCCATATCTAGTTACCAGGAGAGGTCGCCGATGGTGGAGCGGAACTCACAGTCGAATAAACGCCAGCCGGGCAATGCGCGCCGAGGTGCGCGTCGCACATCCGCCGCCGAGATCGCGCCCGAACTCGATGGCATGATCCACGAACGCATACGCCTGGGCATTGTCAGCGCACTGGCCGTCAACGACGCGCTCACCTTCACCGACCTGCGAAAACTGTTAAGCGCGACCGATGGCAACCTCAGCGTGCACGCACGCAAACTCGAAAACGCCGGATATCTGAAGTGCAACAAGTCCTTCGACGACCGCACTCCTCGTACGGAATTTCGCCTGACCACTGCCGGACGACGCGCACTCGACGGCTACCTGCTCAAGATGGAAGAACTGATTCGGGCGGCTCGCCGGTGATGACTCGCTGCCAACTGCGTTGCACGGCCGCTTACGAATATTCGTCTGCGCTCTCCATTCATCTGCGCTGCGCCATTCGTCTGCGCTGCGCCAAGGGAGCTTCTAGCTTATGATCTCCGGCACGAATTTTTCCGCCACGTTATCGGTTGTCATTTTTCTCTTCACGCTTGCCAGTTCGCTTACGCTGCTGCTCATCCTGGCCTTCGCCACGGCCACCTCGAAGAGGTGGAGGATCTACCCAAAGGCTGCGCTGCTGATTCTTCTGGGTGGATACGGAATGGCGTTGGCGGCCTTTTCCTTCGTCTCGCACGATCGCGTGTTGGCCGTTGGAGAGGAAAAATATTTTTGCGAGATCGATTGCCACCTCGCCTACTCGATCGCCGAAGCGCCTTCGCAGCCTGCGCTGCAAACGAACGCACCAGCGAACGAGCGCGCGTTGACCGTCGTGCTGCGCACGCGTTTCGACGCCAACTCCATCTCCGCGCGACGTCCCAAGGATGTGCCGCTCACTCCCAATCCGCGTTCGGTCATTCTCCTCGATTCCAACGGCCGCAGCTACGCGCCGAGTTTTCCGCAGCCCATCTCTGCCGAGCAACATCCTTTGACGGACGCGCTCCTGCCCGGCGCCTCCTACCTGACGGCTATCAGTTTCACGGTTCCCCGCGACGCCAAAGATCTGCGATTGCTGGTCATCTCCAGCACCGGACCTGAGCGCGTGATGATCGGGCATGAAGAAAGTTTCTTTCACGGCAAAACCTATTTCCGGGTGGATTGACCGCAAGCAAGCAGGTTGACCATGAAATGATTCCACTCATTTCGGCGCGCCTCCCAACCTGTGAGGCGCAGCTTGCGTCTATCTCAGCGTGGGACTCTCGTTTTCATCTTCGGTTTCCGTGCTGGGAAATTTTCTCCTCATTGGCGGGCTTATCCTCTATGGCTTCACCTTGTTTGCCGAGTACCACGCCACTGGCAAGTGGGCGAAAAACATCACGGGATTGCTGGCCGGACTGGGAATGCTCGCCCTGGCCGTGGCTCTGCTCATGACGCCCAGCAACGCGGAGGTGATCGCCCGGATCGCTTCCACCGGGGCGTCGTCCTTCTTCTTGTGGATCAGCGCCGCGCTCATGCTGGCCGCCATCGCGGCCTTCGGCATCCTCACCTACGCCAAGCCGTTCCGCCTGCGCCACGAGCGTCGCATCGAGCAGGAGTTAAACCGCGACCTGCCGAAGATACCTTAGTAGAAGGGCGGCCTCACCGGGTGCGACTCCTACTATCGTGCAACGTACTTCAGCTCTACTCTTGAAAAACCTGTACCGATGCGGATAATCTCCTTCTCATGCGAACCCGTGCAATCCTGCTACTCTTCCTTTTGGCATTCGTCGTCTCCTCTGTTGCGCAAGGTGTCCAGGACAAGGTGCCCGCCGTCTCCCCTGCTCCGCAAACAGTTCCCGCGAAGAACCTTCCCGACGTCTCCGCCGACCCGCACTACAAGCTCATCTTTCATAACGAGTACACCAATGTGTACCTGCTCAAGTTGAAGGCCGGGGAATCCGCGCATTCCACTTTCCCGCATGGATTCCTGCGCATTTCGATGGACCCATCGAAAATCTCCTTCAATCCCGCCAGCGATGTGGACACCGAGGGCCTGGACCGGGGCAACGGAGACTCGTTCCCCGCAGGCGGCGCGTGCTTCGTGAAGAACGTCGCCTCGACCCCGTATAGCGCCATCGTTGTCGAAGCCCTTAAGAACAAGATCAATCCCAAACTCGCCGATGGCACGCCCTTCCTGGGCTTCATGCCTCCGAGCGATGCCTCCATCGAAGCCGACCCGTTCGACCTCGGCGGCATCACCGTGAACGCCGTCGACGTCCCGCCCGGCAAGTCC
>JBBRZF010000233.1:0-3818 GCA_038236965.1 Terriglobales bacterium
AATCGGCGAAACGCTTCCTGCAGAGTAATGCCACCGGTCACGACGCCGTGATTTTCTAGAATCACCGAGTCGTACCCTTCGGTGAAGATGGAGGCGACGGATGCACCCAGCGCTTCGCTGCCTGGCAGTTCGTACTTGGCGAAGCCCACTTCACCGCACACCTGGCGAGCTTGGTGAAATAAGCGAGTGTCCGGAACGCGCAGCACCATGCTGAATGCAACCAGCGCCGCCGGATGGGCATGGACGATGCCGCGCAGATCGGGCCGCGCGCGATAGATCGCCAGATGAAATGGAAACTCAGAGGAGGGCCGGTGGAGCCCTTCCACTGTGCCGTCGTTGCGCACCAGCACGATGTCTTCGCGGCGCAGGCTACCTTTATCCACGCGCGCCGGTGTAATCCAAATATCGCCATTGGGCTCGCGGATGGAAATGTTGCCGCCGGACGTGGTGGTCATGCGGTACTGGTAAATGCGTGAGATCGTGGCGAGAATCTCGTCGCGTGGATGCAGGAATGCAGATGCGGAAACCATTCAGTGTGGAGCCCTCTCCCTGTTAGTCTACAATGCCCATTCCCTGTATGATGCATTTATGAAGGTTGCACTGTTCTTGATGACGGCCCGGCGTATTGCACAACAAAGCAGAACTGGAATTTCTCAAGGCGAAACTGAAAGCAGGCGAAGAGCCCTGGAAATCGGCCTTCGAGGCGTTGCAGAAGGATGCCGTTTCACAACTCACTTCAGTGGACGCTCACAGGCCGCCACGAGAATGCCGAAAAATCGGTGGAGATTCTGACCGCCTATGCGTCCACTCTGAAAACTATCGGCGATCATGACGCGCGTCTGCTCGTAGGCATGGTTGGGATCAACTTTGTCAATGCCGCCAACTCGACGCTGAAGCAACTGCCGCATCCCGTCCATCAGCACCTGCTCCACTTCCGGCGCGGTGCGGGAAACCGGGCCGGTCTCATAACCACCTTGCGTGTACCCGATGCTTGTTCCGATATACCCGGGACTGTAGTCGCCATACGCGGCCATCGCGACAAAACCGTCCGGTGCCATCTTCTGTGCGGCAAGTTGATATTCGATAAACAACTCACCGGGCATGTACAGCAAATGCGCCGTCCCCAGGCTCAGTAGGAACAGCGGGATCTTGCGGCCTTCGCGGTACATGTTCATCCAATTTAAATCGTGCGATGCGCTCAGGCGCGAACGCAGCGTGGCCTTTGTGTCCGCCATCTTCTGCTTGATCGCGGCTTCGTCCAGCAGCGCCGGAGCGGGCGGCAGCACCACCGGTTGCACGTCCCAGTGCACGTCGCTGGCACGGATCGGCGAGCGCACCGTCGCGTCCCACGCCGCCTTCATGCCCTTGGCAAGACGCTCAGCCAAAATCGGACGCATCCGCGGCGAGCCATCGTTATACTTGCCCGCCGCCACATTGCCGCCCGCGCCGTTGAAGTGGATGAACGCCACTCCTGTTGTTTCGGCCTCCCGCATCGCGCGCGCCATCCCGACAAAATCCGCGCTCACTCCGCCTTTGCCGTAGAAGCTCTGCGGATGAGTCGCATAATACGAGATTGCCGCTATGGGCTTGCTCTGCTGCCAGAAACTCACGATGCGCACGTATGGATCGATGGTGCCCTCCGGCGCGGCAATCGCCTCCGGAATCTTGCACGAACTTAACCGCATATGTTTGATCTTGCCATCCTCGCCAAGAATCCTGCGATTAGAAGCGACTTGCTCAACCACCGCTTTTCCCAACCCAAGATGCGAAATTGCCTGCGGATGTGCAGCCGCGGCACGTACGGCTGCGGCCACATGCAAAATCGCATCGCGTGCGAAGGTTGGATGAAACAGGTGGCCTCCCAAACCGGCAGCGGCAAGCAGACGTTCCGCGGCAGGATCGTATTCCGCCGCGTCATGCTGATGCAGCGTATTCACCGTGACGCGCTCCGTATCTGTCCCGGCGGCCGCGGCGATCGCGCGCCGCCACTCTTCCCAGCCTTGTCCGGCGAGGCCGACCCAGTCGACCGCAACCAGCACGATGGGCTTCCCCGCGCCAAAGAGGATTACGCCGCGCGCCGACAGCGGATCGACGATAGTCGTGGCAGGCAGGATGCCCGTGTCGCAACACAGCGGCGTGCCGATCGGCGGCGTCACGTCGGTTTGAAACGTGGCCACCCGCAAGGGCTCCTCCGCGATCAAAGGAAGAGCCAGTAATAAACAAGCAATTAGTCTCATTGTTATTCCCATAGTCATTGTGCGGCACGGGATTCGAGCTGCCGCAACCACTGATCGAAGTGAGGACACTCTCGGCGAATACAGGTAAGGCCGATCTCGAGTGCAGCGAGCGACCCAAGGAGAGGCTTCTCATATTTTGGAACCAGATCCTTCACTCTTTTTGAAGGCGCGGAGACCGCGGAGTCGTTGATATCTTCGGGCGTAGGGAACTGGTCCCGGATATCCCGAAAAGCAGCTTCCAAGCTCGGCGCGCCAATGCCGCGGCTGAAACCAGCACAATCGCTGAACAGCAAGCCTTCGAATTCGTGCATCACTATGAAGGGCACGAATCGCCGTGGGTTAAAACGTTTGCTCATCGTCGCGACCACATCATCCAGCAGTGCACTCTCCACTGACTGCGCTTTTTCCAGGCTTTTCAGACCCGCTGCGTTCTTTCTTCCAGGCCACGCTCCCTCACCCTGCTGAGGCAGTGCATAGTAATCGACCATAGTAGTGGCAACGCACGCCGGATCCTCTTTGAGGTGACTGATGATGTTCTTCCTAACCGACGGCCATGACAGAATGCCGCCGCGCCGTTGACGCTGAGGGGACTTGCCTACAATGCGCGCACTGACGGCATCGTAGCCTCTTGACAGCAAGTAATCTCGAAGCACCTCATTGACGAAGACTTCTTCTGTGGGACCTTCCAAGTGAATTAAGAGGCGAGCCATCGATTTCAGTCCTTAGCAGGTCGGCCCCCAAGTTCGTTCTTTTCCCAGAGCTGTCCAAGACTGTATTCTTCAAGCCATGCCGCCAACCGCGCTGGATCGGGCCGTGTTATCTCGGTTCCGGATCCAACGCGATTCGCGATTAACACGTCCTCCGGCTCGAAATAATCCAGCAGCAGAGACGATTGCGTCGAAACGATAACCTGCGAGTCGATTGATGCCTGACGGATAAGCGATGCGAGCGTGCCGATGGCGAATGGATGCAGACCAAGTTCCGGCTCATCCACGAGGATCACCGATGAACGATAGCTTTCCGGTTGGAGGAAGAGAGTCGCCAGAACAATAAAACGAAGCGTGCCGTCCGACAATGACGACGCATCGAAATAGTCGTCCGAGCTTTTGTGACGCCATTCGAGTTTGATGTCGTCTGGTTTGAGCTTGAGCGGCTTCAGACGAAAATCGTCAAAGAAGGGCGCTACCAACTGAATCGTACGCTGGATCAGACCATATGAATCGGGGTGCTTCTCACGCAGGTAGTACAGAAAAGCCGCTAGATTCGATCCGTCGGGGCGCAGGAATTCGTTGTCGTCCACCTTCGCGGTCTTCCGCATCGGCGAAGTGGAACTCGTGTCATGAACGTGGTAAAGCTGCCAACCTCCAATGCGAGCAAGCACCCAATTGGCGTAGTGCACAAGGTTGGGACTACTAATACCCGCCTCAAGCCGCCGTTCCCTTGGCGGAAGCGACTTGGAGTTCGCTGAGGCAGAGCCGTCCTGCTGGTGATGGGCTCTTTCTGCGGCTGGAAACAGAGTGTCATTATCGTTCGGAGAGAGCTTCAGTTCGTACCGACTCGCATTCTTGCCAAACGAAATAT
>JBBRZF010000234.1:0-3795 GCA_038236965.1 Terriglobales bacterium
ACGGCGGGGAAAACGCTGTTTAGATATCGTCATGGAACGACGAAGGCGGAGCGAAGCAGAGATTCAGGAGCTGCTGGAAAACTACCGAACCAGCGGGAAGACTCAGGAAGAGTACTGTCGTCAGACAGGAGTGGGAAGGAGCACCCTGGACCGCTACCTGCGTCGAGAGCGCAACGGACAGCGATTGATCAGAGTGAGTCTGGAAGCGGCACCCGAACAGGATCGTGGATTCGTACTGGTGCTCAGCAACGGACGGAGGATCGAAAGCGGGTGGAGATTCGGTGATGCCGAGTTGGCGCGACTGATCCGCGTGGCCGAGGCGGTATAGGGATGTTCGGGTTGGGCCCAGCGACCAAGATCTATCTCGGCGTGGAAGCCGTGGACATGCGCAAAGGCTTTGAAGGCTTGTATGGGCTGGTGCGCGATCACTTGGGTCAGGACCCCTTGAGCGGATATTTGTTTCTGTTTACCAATCGGCGGCGGACTCGTTTGAAAGCGCTGGTGTGGGATGGCAGCGGGCTATGGGTATGCGCGAAGCGTTTGGAGCGCGGCCGGTTTAGCTGGCCAGCCACTACCGACATTCGGAGTGTGTCGATGCGGCCCGAAGAATTGGCCATGCTGCTGGGCGGAATGGATCTGAGTCAAGCGCAACCGCGGTCGAATTGGTATCGCAGAGAGCCAGCCGCATAAAACATTTCAGCGGATCGATGTAGATCACAAGATCTTACTCCAAAAGCAAGAAAAGGCTAGCAAATAGGGCTCTTTTCGCTTAGTATAGAGCTTCCCGTGAACCTCGCCGATCCCCAATTCCGCATCGCACAACTGGAGCGCGAACTGCAGTGGGCGAACCTGCGAATCCAGGTCCTTGAGGAGCGACTGCGCCAGCGGCGGATCAGTGTATTAGGTCCGCACAGTGAAACTCTGAGCAATCTGCAATTAGAGTTGCTGGCCGACGAAGAACCGGGCGTAACTGCTGAGGAAGTGGAGGCCGAGGCTAAACGGGATCCGATCTTGAAAAAGCCTCGCCGGGAGCGCAAGCGACATCCCGGCCGTGAGCGGTTGCCGGAGCATCTGCGGCGGGTGGAAACGGTGGTTGTCTGTAGTGAGCAGAACTGCCGGGCCTGCGGGCGGGAAACGTCGATCATTGGTTACGACGAAAGCGAGCAACTGGATGTGGAACCAGCTCGCTATTTCGTGCGGGTGACCAAGCGCGAGAAGCGGGCTTGCCATTGCTGCCAACAAGGCACGGTAACCATGGCGCCCCTGGAACCGCGCATTATCGAAAAGGGTTTAGCCAGCGATAGCGTGGTGATTGACACCATCGTGGGTAAATACTGCGATCATCTGCCGCTCTACCGGCAAGCGACGATCCTGGAGCGGGAAGCGGGTTTAGAAATCGGACGCGCAACCCTGGATGGGTGGGTAATGCGGGTAGGTGAGATGCTGGGGCCGATGATCCAAGCGATGCGCAAAGATCTGCTCAGTGGAAGCTACCTCCAAGCCGACGAAACCACCGTGCCGGTGCAGATGCACGATCGACGCGGAAGCAATCATGAAGCGTATTTGTGGCAGTACGGCCAACCTGGGGGAGAGACGGTGTTCGACTTTTGCCTGGGGCGAGGACGGGATGGACCCCAAAGATTTCTGGGCAACTGGGAAGGAATACTGCAGACCGACGGGTACCAAGCCTACGATGGCGTGGGTGGCCCGAAAATGGTGCAGGTGGGTTGTTGGGCGCACGCGCGGCGCAAGTTCGTCGACGTAGTGAAGCTCAATCCGAAAGACGCCGAAGCGGTGAAGATGGTGGTGCGCATGGACGCGCTGTTTCTGGTGGACCGCCAAGCACGGCAACAGGGCATGACCGGGGCCGAACGGTTGGCTTTACGGCGCGAGCATGCCCAGTCGTGGGTGGACGAGATTCGTCAAGCCTGTCTGACCATCTCTAAACAGGCCTTGCCGCAGAGTGCGTTGGGTAGGGCTGCTGCCTATACGCTGAACCAGTGGGAGAAGCTGGAACGATGTTTGCAATACGAGCAAGTGGAGTTATCCAACAATCTGGCGGAGAACTCGATGCGGCCGGTCGCGCTCGGCCGTAAGAACTGGCTGCATGTGGGAAGCGTGAAGTCGGGACCGAAAGTTGCGGCGATACTGTCCATCGTGGAATCGTGCCGTCGGTTGGCGGTACCAATCAGAGACTTCCTGTCGGATGTCCTGCCCGGGCTTGACCGTCGCACACTCAGCCAGGTTGCCGACATCACTCCGGCCCGCTGGTCGGCCGCTCGCCGCTAGTTCACACCTGGGTTGGTCATACGCTTACGATCTACTACCCCTTTAACTGAGGCTTCCAGTGCGAAAGCATAGATGGGCTGCTTGCAGCACATCCCACATCGCAAAGGAGTCTCCTATGACCACGCCCCTTCGGCAGCGCATGACCGAAGATATGCGGGTGCGAAATCTCGCACTGAATACTCAAACCTCCTACGTGCAACAGAGCACTGCCGAAATCTTTGCATTTCAGGCCGACGGCGACCTTGTGTGGATTCTTACCGCGAAGAAAAAATACTTGGCCACGCAGAGCCTGCGTGCAATTCAAGAGCGGCTCCAGCACACCAATTTCCGCCGTATTCACCGCAACGCCCTGGTCAACATCGACCACGTGCGAAAGATGAGCACGTTGACTAGTCAGCGTTGGCTCTTGACTCTGAGCAATGGAATCGAGTTTGTCGTCAGCAAGCGGCTCGCCCGCAATGTGAGAGAACTACTGAGTTGGTAGTCCGCTCGCCAGGATCTTTAGTCCGCTTGCGACGAAAGAGAGTCCGGTCACCAGTTTGAGCTAGGGACGCAACGCCTATCGAACTACATTGGAACAATGAACAGAATCATTGCTTTCGCTGTGCTTTGCCTTGCACTATCTGGCATCAGGGACGTTGCTTCCGCACAGTCGCTCGGCAATGCAGGTACGTTGCAAGGTACGGTCACAGATCCGTCCGGTGCAGCTGTTCCTGGAGCCACGGTCACAGTAATAAACCGCGTCAGCAACTATCAGCGGACCGCGTTTACTGACTCTACCGGAACATATCGATTGAACAATCTCCCACCCAATCCCTACCACGTCGAGGCGAGTGCAGCCGGATTTGCACGCATCGATCAAGACGTCGACGTGCGAACCACCGTACCCATTGAGTTGAACATCAAACTCGCGCTGGCCGGCAGCACGACGACGGTCAATGTTGAGGCGGCAGGGGCGGACCTGCTCGAGAATGTCCCTTATGCGCATAATGATGTTGACACGAAAACCCTGGGCAAGCTACCGGTCAGCTCGCCCGGTTCCGGACTGAGTGATGCGGTGATGCTTAGCAGCGGCGCGGTTGCAGCGGATTCGAATGGTTTTTTTCATCCCTTAGGTGACCACGCTCAAACCAGCTTCTCAATTGACGGACAGCCGATTGGGGACCAGCAGAGCAAGACATTTTCGACCCAAATCCCCCTCAATGCGATACAGTCCATGGAACTGATCACCGGCGCTCCTCCTGCCGAATTCGGTGATAAGACATTAAGTGCCGTGCGAAATGCTAATATTTGCTAAGTCAAAACGATCACTCTCGTACTGGTTTTTAACCGCCTAACGTGTTGGAAACAGGATGGTTAATAGGAGTATTGTTTGCACTGAAACCTTAGCAAACCTTAGCATTCGAGGCCAGCGGTCGAACGGCAAGAACTTTGGGTCCGGAAGGGCCGGCTTGAACGACCAGGCGCGCTCCGCTGAAATTATTCAGCGTTCGGAAACCATTTCCT
>JBBRZF010000235.1:0-3699 GCA_038236965.1 Terriglobales bacterium
GCGCGCCAGCGATCGCGCCGCGACGCTTGCTCCGGCGAGCGCTGCATCTACCTGCGCCAGATTGTGAATCCCCGGATGCAATTCCAGGTAGGCCATCAGTTCACGCTCAGCCTTAATGAGTTTCACGTTTTCCGGGCGGCCGGTAAATTCAACCGAGAGGTGCGCCGCGGCAGCGCGCAACGGATCGCGGCTCTCCTGGGTGTCCTCACGCGTCACAAGTCCGCGCCTCTCCAGCGACTTGAGATGCTTTGCGCCCTCGGGAATCTTCTTCGCGATGTAGCCGAGCGAAAGCGGGCGCGATTCAAGCAGTCGCAGGATCTGCGTCTGCGGATCGTCCTCCGTGGTCAGGGAAAGCTGGCGCACAACATCGCGCCCCTGATCGGTGACCGTATAGATTTTGCCTTTGCGGACTTCGGAGGAAAGCGGTGTCATCACGCGCAGCGTTTCGCCCAGCGGCGCGCAATAGTACGCGGAAATCCATCTGCCCAGCGCCATCAGTTCGGGGCTGATGGCAGGCTCTTCGTCCAGCAGCAGGAGCGCTTCGCGGATGGTTGCCTGCGGAGGCTCGTCGTGCAACTTCAGGATCACCCCTGTCATTTTCCTCGTCCCAAACGGGACAATGATACGGCAGCCCGGCTGCGCGCGATGCCGCAACGTGAGCGGGAGTTCGTAAGTGAAGGGCCGGTCGAGCGGGACCGGGAGGCTCACATCGCAATATCTCATCGGAGAGACTTTCCGCGAGCGGCCGTGTTCCTATAACCAGGAGATTGACACATGAAGAAGCTTTTACTTATTATCGCAACGTTTGCGCTTTCCGCAGCGGCGTTCGGCGCATCGATTGACGGCAAGTGGACCATGGAGCAGAAAGCCAAGGATCAGACGGTGGTTGTGACCTTCAACCTGAAGTCCAACGGCGGTGTTATTACCGGCGATATGACCCGTGCCGGCAAGCGGCCCAAGCCCGCGGCCATTCAGAACGGCAAGATCGATGGCGATAAGTTCTCGTTTGTAACCGTATCGAACAACAAGAAAAAAGGCGAAGTCCGCACGAAATGGGAAGGCACGGTTGGCGATAACCAGCTTACCGGCAATCGCATGCTTGAAGGCGGCAAGGGCAAAAAGGGCGCGGCCTTCACCATGAAGCGCGCAAGTTAGGGCCCTCCCAATCTGTTCTATCCTGGAAGTAGCCAGATGCAGGTTGCACTGCCAGAATACGGGCTACCGGCGAAAATTCTTCTAAACTCCAAGCGCAAGCTCAGTGACGAAGCGTTCTACAATTTTTGTGTCCAAAATCCGGACCTGAGTATTGAGCGGACCGAACAAGGCGAAATCGTCATTGTGCCACCCGCTGGCGGGGAGTCTTCGTTTCGAAGTGGGGAGGTTTCCTCGCAGCTTTGCCAGTGGTCTAAACGCGATGGACGGGGAAAGGCCTTCGGCTCAAGCGCGATGTTCCTCCTTTCCCGCGGTGCGGGTCTATCGCCAGATGCAGCCTGGGTGTCGAAACAGCAATTATCGCTTTTGACGAGAGAGCAGTTGAAGAAATTCTTGCCATTAACCCCGGAATTTGTCGTCGAGGTGATGTCGCCAAGTGATCGTCTCCGTCGAATGAAGCGGAAGATGGAAGAGTGGATCGCGAATGGAGTTCAACTGGCGTGGTTGATCGATGGCGAAGCGAAAGCAGCCTTCATTTACCGCCCTGGAAACGCCGTGGAAGAATGTCGAGGCATTAACAATCTTGCGGGCGAGGGGCCAGTGAAAGGATTCCGGCTGGATCTCACGGACATTTGGGAAGGACTCTAGTCCGGAGAAGGAATAATCGAATGCAGGTTGCACTGCCTGAATACGCGCTACCGGCAAAGCTTGTCCTGAACCCCGAAAGAGGGTTGAGCGATGACGAGTTCTACAATTTTTGTGTCGAAAATCCTGGACTTTGTATTGAGCGGACCGAACTAGGAGAAATCGTTATCGTGCCCCCCGCGGGCTTTGAGTCTTCGTTTCGAAGTTTGGAGGTGTCCGCAGAACTTCGCCAATGGGCTAAACGCGATGGTCGGGGGAAGGCGTTTGACTCAAGCGCAATGTTCTTGCTGCCCGGCGGCTCGGCGCGATCACCGGATGCGGCGTGGGTTTCGAACCGGCAGACATCGCTTCTTACGAAGGCTCAGCGAAAGCGATTCGTGCCGTTGTGTCCGGAGTTTGTTGTCGAGGTCATGTCGCCATCGGATCGCTTGTCTGCCGCCCAAGCAAAGATGGAGGAGTGGATGGCAAATGGGTGTCAACTGGCATGGCTCATTGACGGGGAATCAAGGTCGGTCTACATTTACCGCCCTGGCGTTGTCGCCGAGCAGCGGACCAGCGTGACGGCGTTAGCCGGCGATGGGCCGGTCGAAGGTTTCCAGTTGAAGTTGTCGCTGATATGGGAAGGTCTCTAATTCGGAGTAATGCGCCTCCTCCTCCGCTGGTAGTCAGAGGCGGCGAGGCTTCTTGGGTGGCAAGTGCCCGATGCGCTGCCGCTTGGCAGGCGATGGAGACGGGACTTCGTATCGGATGCGTTGCGCCGCTCCTGCGGCTAGACATGCACGCACGATCGCCAGCGCTATCCCGTCTTGGTCCCCAAGCAAGCCCGGGTAATCGATCTTCAGTTGCCTGAATGCCTCATCGATATCGGTTTCGAAGTCAATGGGCAGTGATGCGCCACCGGTGATCCAGTACTCTTCAAATGGAAAGGTACGGGTTGCGAACAAGTAGCCCGCCGGCGCGTGCTGGCTCATTGCTACATCCATCAGGAAGATCTCGCCGTCGTTTTGCAGATCCTTGCAAACGAGACCGGCTCCGGGTACTAATGATCGAACCCCCAAAATGCGGTATTTCGCAGAGAGGCATGCGCGAAGCATGACCTCCTCGTCACTGCCAGGCTTCATTACATGAGTCGAGGCGAATTGCTGAACCACATTCTTTCCATGTTGGAACCAATTGTAGAGAATGCAATCGCCCAGCACGCTTCCTTCGTCTATGGTGTCGAATACCAGAGTTCCATCACGCAGAATGCCAATGGCGTCCGCGATCTCATCCCACGCCAGTTTCGGCGCGATTGCGAGCATTCTCTCGCTTAGTTGAGTGTTCACGGTCCTTAAACGCAGGTATTGTTCCACGTCTTGCCGAGTTGGAGAAAACAGTACGCCCATGATTGCTCTATTCTACGACGCCACCTTGCCAGCGAAGCGGCGGTACATAAACACGGCATATCCCATTGCAAGCGCCATTCCAGGCAGCCACCACGCCAACCCTACGCCCAGTCCGTAGCGGCCGGTAGCCGTGTTGTAGATGGTCAGGTTCGGACCTCCGTTGCCCACGGCAGGCAGCACGTTTGGATAAATGCCGAACGCCACGCTTGCCATCATTGCTAGCAGGAAGACGCACGATCCGGCGAATGCTCTCCGTTCCTGCTTGGCGAGCGCCAGCGACAGGCCAAGAATCGCGATCGCTGGGAACACATATCCCCAGGGACGCGCCGCGAAGCTGAAGGGCACTAGCGGCTGCACGCGGAACGTTGCCCAGGTCACAATCGCGGTAAGCAATGCGGTGGCCCGCCACGCCCAAATGGCTATGGGCCGGACACGGAGCTCCGTTTTCAAATTCACCCACAGCGCGCCATGCAGCATCAGAGCGGCAAACGCGAACAATCCGGTCGCGATCGTGTAC
>JBBRZF010000236.1:0-3680 GCA_038236965.1 Terriglobales bacterium
AAGGAACTGCTCTATCTGCTGCAAGAACGCATTGGGCTTGGCTTCGCTTCCCGGCGATAGCGTGCGCGCGATGAATTTGCGCAACGCTTCCACGTACTCAGCATCCTGGTTCACCCAGCTTAGATTCACTTTGGCCTCGTGTACGGCCTTGGTCATGTAGTCCTGCACGCGGGCGATGAACTCCTCGCGCTGTTCGCCGGCAAGACGCATATCGAAAGGCTCCGCCGCCCTCGTGCCTTTGCTTTCTGGACCACCGATCTTTGGAAGCTCGCGCTGAGTAAGAGCCGTTTGTGGCAGTGGCCACGCGCCCACTAGCGTCTGATAGAGCAGGTACTCTTCATTCGCGTCCGGAACCGTGCGGTCATCGGAGAGGGCGCGTTTGCGAAGCCGATTCGCACGACGCCAGCGCATCACCTGGGCCGTCCACGTGCGCGGCATCTCCGACAAGACGTCGAGACGCATGCGGACATCCTCGCTTCGCTTGGTGTCGTGCGAGGAAGTGAGGAGCATGGAATGCGGCCACTTCGCCGCACGTTCCAGGTTGGCGCGATGGAACTCGTCCAGTGTGACGCCGAACTGTTTCGGCGAGCCTCCCACCTCATTCACCGAGACGAAGCGGTTGTAGACGTAGCAGACCGTGTCTTCGAGTCCCTTCGCCATGACCGGTCCGGTCAACTGCTGGAACTTCAACGCGAAGTAGAGCTGCTTCTTGTATCCGTAGATGGGCGCGGCTGAGTCGTTCGCACGCAGCAGCAGGATGGTTTGCAGGTAGTCGAAAACCTGAGGCGCCATGTTGCCGTTGCGCCGTTTCGCGCGCCCGATGGCTTCATCGATATATCCACGATCGCGTTCCGTGATGTTGCCGCGTTCGTCGATGTAGGTGCGATAAACGGGGAAGCACGCAATGGTTTCGCGGATGGCGTCGCGCAAGGACTTTCGCGTAAAGTCGCGGGCTCGGCGGTCGGTGGAGGAGATCTCGTCGAGCATGTGTCCGAGCACGTTTACTTCACTGGACAGCGCGGAGTGCATGATGAGTTTCTTGCTCTGGTAGATGAGCGCATCGACATCCACCGCGTCGCCGATGATGCGGTGATAGAGATTGGTGAAGGCCTTGCGATTGTTCTGGTCGATGAAGACGCCGTTCACCAGGTTCGCAAACTCGTAACCCACCGTGCCGTTGACGGGCCAATCCTGCGGCAACTCTTCCCCCGGCTCCAATATTTTTTCTACGATCACGTAGAGCGGAGCTCGATTCGTTAGCCAATCGTGCTGACCAAAGACGGTCTGCACCTCGGCCTCAATTCCGTTTTCAGCCAGCGGAGGACGAGGTTCGGCGCCGCAACATTGGCTGGCTGCATAGAGCATCTGCAGTCGCGTGAAGTACTGCGGCGGATTGAACAAGCCATCGGGATGGTCGATTCGCAGTCCCACTACACTGCGGTCCGCGAGCAGGCGGCGCACCAGTTTCTGCGTCGCGGCGAAGACCTGCGGATCTTCCATTCGCAATCCCACCAGGTCGTTCACGTCGAAAAAGCGCCGGTAATTGATCTCTTCCGCGGAGACGCGCCAGTGGGCAAGACGGTACGCCTGCTCCTCCAAGACCTTGTGCAATCCATCGAAGCTATGTACGTCGCCAGCGCGGCCATTCAGTCGCGTCAGTACCTGCTCGATGAGCACGCGCAATTCCGGAACGCGATCAACCAGGTTGCGCAAACGCTCCAGCAGCACGGGAAGATCGCGCCGTCGCCGCGATATACGTTCCGCGTCGCTCGAACTGTGCGGCGGCAAGTCTCCAAAAGCTACCAGCAATCCGCGGAATTCGTTCAGCGAGCTTTGCGGCAAGGCTTGTATCTCTCGCGCACTTAAGTCCCCCATGCCTTCAAGGATCAACGGGAACGTTTGCGGGTCGATGGGCAGTATCTTGTCGTAATAGGCGACTTCGAAGGTTGTGCCGTATTGCAGGCAGAGCTTGCCCGCTTCCAGTTCTTCCCCATACTGATTGCCGAGGATGGGCAGCAATACCTTGTCTCGCAACTCCACCTTGATCGGTGTCCAGTCGATGTCGAAGAAGTTCGCGAACTTCGATGCGTGGCCATTTTCCAGCACGTCCTGCCACCAGGGATTGGTGCCGTGTCCCACGCCCATGTGATTGGGAACTACATCCAGCAGCAGGCCGATGTCGTGCTTTTTCAAGGCCGCCGTGAACTCCTGGAATTCTTCTTCGGTCCCGATCTCCGGATTCAGCTTGTTGTGATCGGTGATGTCATAGCCATGCATGCTGCCGGCGCGCGCCTGCAGCAGGGGAGACGCGTAGCAGGTGCTTACCCCGAGCGCTGCCAGGTAGGGAACCAGCTTCAGGGCGTCCGCGAAACGAAAGTGCAGGTTGAACTGGAGCCGATACGTGGAAAGCGGAATGGAAGCTCCATCGCTCGCGGAGAGCCGCTCCAGGCATTCAGAAATGCCGCTCTTTTCGTCGATCACCACTACATTCTGGGTATGCATTGAGTTGGCAGACAAGAGTGGCTGCGCATTTCTGGGCAGGCACGACTCATGCGGTATTCGATGCCGATTCCTTGCCCTATGCTTGCTGCTATGAGCCGTTAAAGCGCTTCTCGCCCGATTTCCGGGGCGAGCGCTTTGACTAAACCGCGCTCAATGCTCAAAATAATCCCTGCGCTGTCCTGGCCGGTTGCATCCACTGTGGAGCAGCAGGCCTCGCCCGCCGAGGCAATCTCACCCTAGACAATCCAAGTGGAGGCTTTCATGGCATCGAGTGGCGAACTTATTCGCAGCATGAACTACGTAGACGATATCGCGGCAACTCTCCGTCGAATTGTGACCAGCGCCAGCTTCATTCAACCGGAAGAGCAGAAGCGCCTGGCCGAGTACATGCGCAACGCAAATCCGAATTACACCAAGGTGCTTGAAGAACTGGAGAAGAAGTAATGGCAGAGATTCGCACGGTTGCCGTCATCGGCGCCGGAATCATGGGGCGCGGCATCGCACACGTTGCCGCGCTCGGCGGATATCGAACCATTCTCGAAGACATTCTGCCGGCCTCGCTGCGCCGCGCGGAAGACGAGATTCGCGCCAATCTTGAAAAATCTGTCGAACTCGGCAAGGTTCCCAAGCAGGACGCAGAAGCAGCGCTGGCGCGACTCGAATACGCCACCTCGCTCGACGAAGCCGCGCGCCAGGCAGACATCGTCATTGAAGCCGTGCCCGAAGAGTTCGATTCAAAAGAAGAGATTTTCCGGCTGCTCGACCGCATCTGCCGGCCTGAAACGGTGCTCGCCACCAACACCTCGTCGCTTTCCATCACCGACATCGCCAACGTGACCGAGCGTCCGGAAAAAGTCGTGGGCATGCACTTCTTTAATCCCGTGCACAAGATGAAACTCATCGAGATCATCCGCGGGAAAGAGACTGACGACATCGCGCTCAACGCCGCAGTCGCCGTCGGACGACGCATGGGCAAGGAGACGGTCGTCATCAACGAAGCGCCGGGCTTCATCACCAGCCGCATCAACGCCATGATCGGCAACGAAGCCTTCTACATGCTGGAAGCTGGAATCGCTTCGGCGGAAGATATCGATAAGGCCATCAAACTCGGCCTGAATCATCCCATGGGTCCTTTTGAAATGGTGGACCTCGTCGGCCTCGACACTCGCTTGAACATC
>JBBRZF010000237.1:0-3639 GCA_038236965.1 Terriglobales bacterium
GTGCTGCTGGTGGACGATTCCATCGTGCGCGGCACCACCAGCCGCAAGATCGTACGCATGGTGCGTGACGCGGGCGCAAAGGACGTTCATTTGCGCATCTCGTGTCCACCGACCATCGCTCCGTGCTACTACGGTGTGGACACGCCGGAGCGCCGCCACCTGATCGCCGCCAACAAGAGCGTCGAGGAGATCCGCCAATACATTGGCGCAGACTCGCTTAGTTTCCTCTCGCTGACGGGCGTGAAGACCGCTTGCAGAGACGGTGAGACCACGACTTATTGCACGTCGTGCTACACGGGAAAATATCCGACGAACTTCGTCGAGGTACACAGCATCGCCCCGGCGGAAGGAAGCGCCGTCGTGAGTTTGTAAGTTTCGTAGCAAGCAAAAGCCCCGGGCATCCGGGGCTTTTTTATTGCGAAGGGCTGAGTCCTACGCGGCGGGAGCGGTATTCAGTTTGGCGCCATCGCGTAGCTCGGTGTGGTTGAGTGCGCGGAAGAATGCGTGCTCCACTTCGCGCTTGGCGTCGCTGAGGGGCAGCGGGGGAATCACCGTCATGTGTCCGAGCATTTGCGCCAGGTTGAAATAAGCGTGGCGGCAGATGTGCATGAAGTCCACCGGGTACTCGGGCTTGCGGGCGCGAGCGGCGACCGGATCGGCGTCGAGCAGATAGGCGACGTCGGGACGGGGAGCGAATGCGTGCACGAAGTGAACGAACATGCGCGTGAAGCTGTTTTCCAGCGGCAGGTTGGCGAGTTCGTCGTAGGTGTAGCGATCCATGATGACGACGTCTGCGCCGGAGCGCTTTGCCCGGGCGACGACGAGGCAAAGATGCAGCGCGTCGAGCAGGTAGAGGCCGTGACGCGCAATGCTGAGATACCATTTGCGCACGTTCTTGTCGCGGCGGTTGACCGGCTTGTCAGGCGCGCCAATTCCCTTTTCGCTGCCATATACCTTGTGGACGAAACCTTCGCGATAGCGTGTGCCTACCACTACGTTGTCCCAAAAAGCCAGCAGTTGGTCTGTGAGTCCGAGGCCAGCGATAACACTGCGCAGGTTGTCGATCTGTGTGCTCTTGCCGGAGCCGTCCAGCCCGGAGAAGCTCACCAGGAGCGGGCGGCGGAGTGTCTTTTTTTTCACGTTCGACATTCGAGGGTCCTTTACTCGTGATGCTTCTTGTCCCTAGCGTCCTGAATTGGGCGGCGTGCTGGAGGTGCCGCGGCTTAATGCGTAGACGGTTCCCACGGCGACACCGGCAGCGGCGATGAAGCCCATCTTCAACAGGAGCGAGCGTACCTGGCGCTGTTTTGCCGGGGCTATCGCGATACCGCCGGGACGCGACGCGCCTCCGCCTTCGGTGCGCACACCTTCCGCGGCGGCAGCGCCTAGCGGTTCACGCGGCTTGGCGGTTGCAGGCGTGGTGTTCTGCGGCGCGGGACTGGGCTGCTGGACCTGATTCTGTTCCGGGTTGGTAGCGTCCGGCATCTGAGTGGGCACCGGAGTCAACGGTCCCTGTGACGGATCGATATTGGTGCCGCGGGGTTTCTGCTGCGGAGTGGTCGTGGTCGGCTGCTGCGCGGCGGACTGCTGCTGCGTGGTTGCATCCTGTGGCTGCGTGAACACCGTCTGCGGAGTAGCAGCGGGTTGGGTTGCGTCCTGCTGCGTGGTCGCGGGCTGCGCGGCTTCCTGAGCGAACACACAAGTTGCTTCGGGAACGCCGCAGAGCGCAAACGCCGTAATAGCGATGAGCGCGCGCGTTAGCCAACTTTGTTTCTTCATAGGGGACTCTCCGTTCAAAAACAATCTCTGAAACTTCAAGGGACTAATCGCCGGACGCGATCTTTCGCGACGGAACTTCGTAAACGTTGCTACCGCCCGGCATGGCGGTTGCTTGCACTCGACTAACGTCGGCTTCCTTATCATGCAGATTGCGGAAGCGATTCTTCGCATAGTGCCACAGGTTTGACAAGTTGGTCTCGTACCAGCAGGACTGGGTCATACGCGGCGAGAAACCGGTGAGCACGCGGAAGCGCGCGGACAGCAGTGAGGGCTCGGCCAGCAACAATGCGGTAAGGCGATGATTGCCTTCGAGAATGGTCATCGGCCTGGCTTCGTCGATGCCAATGAGCAGGACGCAACTGTTGTCGTGTTCATAGCGCAAGCGATAGCTCAAGGACTTCACCTTGGAGATAAAGGAACGCGTTTTTCCGGTGAAGTGCTGGGTGCGTATGCGCCGCACGATGTCGGTAAGCTGAAAGCTGCCGTCAGAGACTTTGCGCCACTGCGCGCGCGGGAAAACGCGTATCAACGATACATCCGCAGGCTCCAGTTCGACCTGCCACCATTGCGTGTCGGCGGGTAGTTCGCGCCACATGTGTCCGCGGCGGCGGAAGAGCAGGGCCCGACGAAGAGCGTTTTCGGATGCGCTGGCAAGATCCGGCTCCATCACCAGCTTTTCAAACCGATCGCGGTCCTCATGGAACTCATTCTGGTAGAACTCGTTCCGGAGAAATTCAGCGATGACTTCATATTCCGGCACGCGCCGAAGCCTTTTCATGCCGCTGCCTCCTCAAGACGCTTTCGTCTCGAACGAACAAATGGGACCGCGACGGCCGTGAAGAGCAGCGCCATGAGGACCTGCTGCACCACCACCACCTCGCGCAAAGAGCCGTGGAACAAAGTGATTCCGCCCACCACGAGGGCGCTGACCAGCAGTTGCAGCCAAGCCGTGTTGGCGATGCGACGCGAAATCTCGTAGGCCATGAGCACCACGCTCAGCGCGTATCCGCCAGTGGCCGCCGCGTACATGGCGAGCAATCCATCCGCGCCGCCGCCGGTCACGTTGAAGCGGCTGCCGAAGACGGAGTGCAGGATGAAGTCCGGCATGAGGCTGAGCACAGCGACGAAGCAAAGCGTCAGCACGGTGACGATCGCCATGGGAATGATCAGGATGTGATCGTTGCCATCTCGTTCGCTGGAGGCGCCGGCGGCAGAGATGGGGAACATGGCACTGACGACCGACCACGAAGCGAAATAAAGCACGCGTCCCACGAGCGCCACGGCGGCGTACAAACCAGCTTCGTCGGGACGAAAGAAATGTTTCACCATCAGGATGTCGATGTTGTTGATGATGACCTGTCCGACGAAAAACAGGATCGCCTGCAGACCTTCGCGCGCGCTGCCGGGGTCTGCGATTTCGCCTGGAGTCGATAATCTTCCGCCGAGTCCGGGCACGAAGTACGCGAAAATAACTGAGATGGAGATGGCCAGCACCGCGCCGAATACTCCGTAGCCAAGTTTCACCAGCAGCACGGCGCACGTGAACTTGACCACCGTCTCCAGGATCATGCTGGCGCTGAACTTGCCGAACTGCAGCGTTCCCTGCATGGCTCCGCGCCGCGCGCCCAGCGGCACATAGAAGGCCATGCCGACGGCCAGCACCATCACCAGATTGCGGGAAGGCAATCGGAGGTAGGCGCTGACAGGACCCGCTGCTGCGAACATGGCGGCCCCGAGAAGGATGCCGACCATCCATGCGCGACGGCGGAGCGTGCGATAAATGAAAGCTTGCTGCCCAGCGTTCTGTCCGCGCGCCACAAACTTTGCGCAGACCAGTTGGAACGAAAGCGTAATGGACGA
>JBBRZF010000238.1:0-3628 GCA_038236965.1 Terriglobales bacterium
CGCAATTCAATCCGATGGCCGCGACGACGAACGACTCCAGCGACGTCAGCGCCGCGCCTATCTCCGTGCCAAGCAACATCGTCCCCGTGGCTTCCAGCGTTACCTGCACCTGCACCGGTACTTGCTTTCCCATTTCTTTCATCACGTCGAAACAGGCGACCAGCGCGCACTTGGCTTGCAGAATATCCTGCGCCGTCTCCACCAGCAGGATGTCCACTCCGCCCTCCATCAGCGCGCGCACCTGCTGTTGATAGGCCGCCAGCATCGCGTCCCACGAGATGTGTCCCAGCGAAGGCAGCTTCGTCGTCGGCCCGATCGAGCCGGCAACAAAGCGCGGCTTGTCCTTGGTGGAGAATTCATTCGCAACTTCGCGGGCCAGCCGTGCCGCGGCAATGTTCAACTCCGCGGTCTTGTCTTCCAACTGGTACTCGGCCAGAACAATGCTGGTGGAACCGAAGGTATCCGTCTCCACAACGTCGCAACCCACACGAAAGAAGGCCGCGTGTATGTCGCGAATCACGTCGGGACGACTCAGCACCAGCAGTTCATTACAGCCCTCTTTGCCCCAGTAATCGTCCACGCTCAGGTTGCGGTTCTGAATGTTGGTGCCCATGGCGCCGTCGTAGATGACCACCTTTTGGGCTACTGCTTTTAGAAATTCGCTCATCGTTTTTCAGTCCGTCGCATAGTTCGCTGTTGTCTTATCAGAATACGTCAATCGGAGCGCGCTCGGCCACGCAGCAGCCACGAATTACGCAGCGTCTGGCTGGCGGTTACGCACCGGCGAACGTGAGTACATGGATTCCACATGTGAGTACCTGTAAAACTCCGCCGTTTACAGCGCCTGCCGCCGTTCGCCGAAACATGGCTGAATCTCACACTTGCAATCTCGACATTCCATGGCGCGTAAATTGCTCTGCTCTTTGTGTTAGCGCAGGTGGGCGGAGCAATCAGTCCGCTCCACAAAACAGCGCCAACCGGCCCCGATAAAGATGCCTTCCGGGTAAGTTACGATTCGTGGTGCGCCCACACCGCTCGCCGATGTCCGGGGAATGCTTCCATTGATATCACCTCGGTGAGTCTACGATTCGCAACCGATCGGACCGGCTAACAATTCCCCGGACGCGGACTTCTCCTAAGGTCGATTCGTGCGTTGTCGAAAACTTAAACGCCGACCCTGAAAAGGATCGGCGTATTTTTTGCTGCTGCAACAGTCTCTACTGCGCAGGCTTCTGCGACGCTTCCGCATGCTGGTCGGCAGAGTTGAAGATGGCATTCGCGCCGATGTGCGCCGGCTTTCCCGAGAGCAACTGTTCTTTCCGATAGATCAGGTTGGTCGCGTTCAGCGTGGCCAGTTCGAACCCGTGTCCGTGCGTGATCGCGTCCGTCGGGCAGGCCTCGACACAGTAGCCGCAGAATATGCAGCGGTTGTAGTCGATGTTATAGACCTTGGCGTAGCGCTCTGCGCCACTCACGCGCTTTTCAGCCGTGTTCTCCGCCGCCTCGATGTATATGCAGTTCGAGGGACACGCGGCCGCGCATAGGAAGCAGGCAACGCATTTTTCCAGCCCGTTCTCGTCGCGCTGCAACACATGCATGCCACGGAATCGCTCCTGGAACATGGCACCCTTCATCGGTCCGGGACCGTCCGGGTAGTTCTCCACAACGGTTGGCTTGAACATCTCCCGGAAGGTGATGCTCATACCTTTGGCAATAGCGGCAATGTTTTTAAGGACGCTCATAGTGAACTCATCAGTATAAACGCTGGGAGAGGTTTCGGCGAAGCGCAGACTTTGCCCCGCGCAACCGCCATGTCTGGCACCACATTCAGTTGGAACTTCCGCAGCACTCCAGGCGTACTATAGGCAGCAATCCCGGCCTATGAATACTCGACATCTACTCCGATTTAGCCTGTCTCTAGCAACAACGGTGTTGCTCTCGACTTCCCTTTTCCCACAGGAAGCCGCGCCCGCGCGTCCCTTGCCGGCGATTCCCGCCCTCATCCAGTCCGTGCACCAGAACCAGAAACACGTCGAAGAACTGGTCAAGGATTACATTGTGACCAAACACGAGGAGCAGCAGGAACTCGACGGCAAGGGCAACGTGAAGAAGACCGAGGTTAAAGATTACGAGGTCTTCTACGTTGGTCACCGCGAGATATCACGCCTCATCAGCGAAGAAGGCAAACCGCTCGACGAGCGCGCTCAGAAGAAGGAGCAGGAGCGCGTCGACAAGCAGATTCGCCTCGCGCGCGAAGAGCAGGCCCGTCGTGATTCCGGCGAAGACGAGAAGAACCGCCGCGGCGAGATACGACTCTCACCTTCCACTTTCCTGCGCGTCTCGCGTCTGGTAAATCCTCGTCGCGAACAGTTTCACGGACAAGAGGTCATCGCCTTCGGTTTCGAACCCAACCTCTCGGTCAAACCGCAAGGACGCGCGGAAGAGATCGCCCAAAAACTTGCCGGAACCGTTTGGGTGAATGAGGCCGACAAACAGATCGTCCGCCTCGAGGCGCGACTTCTCGACAACGTCAGCGTCGGCGCATTCATCGCCTCCATCAAGAAAGGCACCGCCTTCGAGTTCGAACAAAAGCGCATCAACGACGAAGTCTGGATGCCTTCCTTCATGCACGCCAACTTCGACGCTCGCGTCCTCTTCAGCGGCAAACACGGAAACGTGAAAGTGCTCTACACGGATTACCGGAAATTCCGCGTCGAATCAGTCATCAAGGGAGTTGAGTAGTTCCTGTTACCGCGCGGAACCCTGCAAACGCGCCAACGCCGAACGAGCCTCGTCCGTCCACTTCTGTGGCCCTGCCAGCTTTTCGGCCTTCTGGTAGCTTTCTATCGCCTGCGGAAGTTGACTCAGCTTTTCCAACGCGCGGCCTTGCCGGACCTGTATGGCGGCATCTCCGGCTTTCAACTCATCAGCAATCTGGTAGCGCATCAAAGCGCCTTTGTAGTTCTTCTGCTGGAAAGAAAAGTCGCCCACTTCCACATTGTGGGCTGCATCCAGCGCCTCCGCCATTGCCTCGTTGCAGTTCTCCTCCGGACGCTTGCTGGAACTCACGCCTTCGCTCTTGCTCGAACTGGAATCTGCGCTCTTGTCGGAATCCACCGCTGGAGCGCTCGGCTTCTCTGCGCGAGGAGCCGGCTCTGGAACGGTCGGCGGCGTCTTCTTTCCCGTTTGTCCGCACCACCCCAAAATGCAGATGACATCCGGCTGAGGGTTCTTGTTCCGGTTGTTCTTCTTGGATTGCTGCTTTTTCAATTCGGAGAGCAGGTCGTCCACCGGACGGTCAGCGGGACACGGTATTGGCGAAGTCTGCGCAAGCAGGCTCGCGCTCAGGATGAGGACGGCTACCACGCATCGCAAGTACATGCGACGATTGTCTCACCATCCCCAAGAGCGGCCAAGTACCTCTCCACCTCAACAACGATTGACGTCACGGCGCAGCTCGATTCCTTCCGTCGCCTGTCCGCGCCGCACGGTCAATCCGCCTCCGCGCAAAGCCTTACGTAACCCATGGCTCGGTCACTCGCGCGTTCTAAGTTCCCGCTTGGATACAACCTCAGTGACATACTTACCCGAAGACAGGTAAACGCCGGATTAGCCCTCAGCAGCAACC
>JBBRZF010000239.1:0-3579 GCA_038236965.1 Terriglobales bacterium
AGATGTAGCGCCCGAATTCTTTCACGCTTCCGCCGCTCTCAACACCCCGAAGAACCCACCGCTTCGCGCGCTCTTGCCGTTCGGCGGTGACCCACGTCTGGCAATAGATTCCCAGGGATTGGAGCTTCGCCATCATCGGCTTCGGCAGTACCAGTCGAGACTCGTTCGCCATCTCCTCCTCCTAACGCGCGTTCGCCGGAGCAGACGCACCAAGCGCCGCCCGGATCTGTATGTTTGTGCAACCAGCCCAGCACAAGTACTTCGAGGGCTCCTCAACCGAGATGGCCAAGTTGTCCTTGCCACGATCACGGCCCGCCGTCGCGCAACTAGGACATTGCGTGACCCAATTGCGTCCAACGCGCCGCAGACCTTCCCGATTCAGACAGTCGAGAATCTGGAAGTAAGAACGGTCGGAGCGCGAGCCGGTCAGTGGTTCAGGCGGACGCTCTTCTTCGACCATGAGTCCGGCGACAAGCTCAGAAAGCTGTCTCTCCGTGACGCGTCGCAGTTCGCGCAAGTATTTCATCTGCGCTTCGAGGCCGTGCTGCGCGCCATAAAACCAGTAGCGCCGGTTGACCGCGCGGTGAACACCAAGCGGTCCGCGGATCGCATTGCCGAATTGCGCGGATTCGATCCGATCCTGCTTCGGAAACAGTTCGATCCCGTCTGAGGGGCCAGACGCCTTCACCTGCACCAATAGCTTTCCAGCCAAGTGCCGGATGTACACGCGCGCGTGCCGTGCAAGCACTGGCGTCTCAAACAGTATCCAAAGATGTCCGCCACGGCGGCTTTGTTCGAGAGCCGCCTGAATGCCATCCTGCTGAAGTTCATATTGCAGCTTCAGCAAGTCGTCGAGCGACCGCTTGTAGTCTGCGTCGATGCCCATCCACTTCACTCGCTGTGTTTCTGGGTTGATCGCGTAAATCCCGAGCGTGATTTCGCCAGCCAAGTGACGCCGGACATCTTCCAGTTCGATCGCCACCTCGCCACCGCCCTCGGCGCGTGGCCGGTAGTAGTAGTGCCGCCCCGACTCGGGGTGCGACCGGTCAGACTGACGCGTGTACGCGAGGCGATTCACGAACCACCGCGCGTACTCAGCCGCCATCTCGGGCGTTGCCAGCAGGGCTTCCCGCATAGGTATTCTTTACACCCGTTTCCTGGAATCGCAAAGCGAGTTGCCGCTACCCTTTTGCCGCCCGCAGCCGGGTTGGGTCCTCCGCAAAGTCCAACAGCCGGAAGTCCTTGATTTTCTGCCGCATGTCGGCGAGAGCGTACCCGCCGAACACGCTGTCGGCCAGATTCAGCAGCCAGAAACTGCCTTTGCGCCGGTCGTACACATAGAATTCTCCCGAGCGCTCGTCGCCCGGGACCATCACGAACAGCAGGAGCCCTTTCGAATACTCGACCCAGTGGGCCACCACCGCTTCGGCCACCGTCAGGAACGTGCCGACTATCTCGGTCACGTCCCGTCCAGGGCGTACATTCATATCTCGCGTGCTGAGTACCTCGCTCGCGCTTACGTTCTGAGTTGCAAACATCTGAGTTCTCCTTTTGTAGTGGGTTAGTTGTGGGCGACCGTCCCTGGAAGGCAAAGTCGTCGACGTTGTGGATCGCGCATGCGCTGAATACGCCACGCCTATATAAGAGGATGGGAGCGGGGTCGAACTCCTTTGCGACAGGCGATTCGACTGCTTTGCTGATTGCGACTGCTTCGTTTGTGAGATAGTGTTGGTTCAGGACGAAGAGGCACGCAAAATGGCACAAGGAACATTGGCATCAACGCTTCCCTCGGCGGCGGAAGCCATCATTGCTAAGGAATCGAGCCGTGTCCTGGCCTCACTTGTGCAGACCGAGGAGCCACTTCGGCTTCGCATCATCGACGATCCGGCGAAGGAAACGGTCAAGATTCCCGCCTCGCCGTCCGGATGCTGATTCATATTCTTGAGGAAATGGCGCGAGGGAACGCTGTGACGTTGATCCCTGTGCACGCCGAGCTCACGACGCAGGAAGCTGCGGACATGTTGAACATCTCGCGCCCCTCTTTGATCCAGCTTCTCGACGAGGGAAAGATTGAATTCCGCCGCGTCGGGACGCACCGCCGCGTACGATTTGAAGGGCTGACGGCGTACAAGCGCCGCGCCTATGCGGATCGACGAGCGGTACTCGCAGAACTGGCAGCGCACGACCAGGAAATCGGGCTCTAGTCTCCGTGGCCGGATTCACCGCCTTCTACGACTCCAACTTGGTCTATCC
The DNA here is from genome assembly GCA_038236965.1 of Terriglobales bacterium. Classification (GTDB taxonomy): domain Bacteria; phylum Acidobacteriota; class Terriglobia; order Terriglobales; family Acidobacteriaceae; genus JBBRZF01. Next base: position 2,254 of record JBBRZF010000239.1, read on the forward strand.
GGCGGAGCTTCGGAACCTGCTCATGCGGTGGATTTCCAGCGTGCTATAAAAGCGTTCTGGCGGCTACAATTCGCGGCGAAACGAGTATGATTGTCACGATGAACCTGCGCGACTTTCCCTCCGACGTCCGCGCACCATTGGGGATTCGAGGCGCAGCATCCCGACGAAGCCGTCCTTCATTTCTTCGATTTTGCGCATGCCGTCGTTGTGGCTGCGGCACTAACGCATCGTCAAACCTTGAAGAACCCTACCCAGACCGAGTTCGAGTATTTGGATGTCCTCGAACTGATGGGGCTGCCTCAGACGATCTCGGTTCTTCGGCAATATTTGTGTTAAACAATTGACATGCCGGTATTCCCGCCGCTAATCTTCGTGTTCAGCCGGATAAGTGACCTGGACGCCGTTCACTCTTCCCCAAGGCGTCAGTCTATGAACCTGTGTACGAAGGGCGCTTGTGATTTCAAATACCTCAATACCGCGCGCCAATAGCGCATCCGATATCAGAGAGCGATGACAGCGCCAGGGAACGGCTTCGGCGCACATGATCGCGATCCGCTCCAGCTTCGCGAGCTTCACCAAATCGTCCAGCTGCTTCCGGAACTCCGCCGTCTGCATGTAATCGGCAAAGCCACGGAAGCTCGCGTTATGCCAGCCGGTGTTGATGGAATCGGGGGAAGTACGCCGGAAGCCACCCAGACCCGGCATGTACCGGTAGTGAAGGCGGACGGAATGCATCGCCTCCGATAATTCCCTTCGGTTGAACTGTGGATTGTGCCGGGAACGCGGGACCGTGCGCACGTCGACCAACCGCTTTACGGAATGAGCTTTCAGAAGTTGGATGAATTCCTTCACGGGGCGGGTGGAATGCCCGATCGTCATGACAATCAACGATGCTGGCGTTGCGCCCTTCTTCATTCGATACCGCCCAGGTAAGCTCGCCACATTGCAGGTATTTTCCCTAAGCGCAAGACGTCGTGCCCTGATACTTCTTCCCTTACGGCACCGTGGGATGCGCTGGTGCGGCAATGCTCAACAGAAACACGGATTCCTCCATTGCCTCAACCTCATGCTTGATCGAAGCGCCGGCTGCAATCAGATTCCCAGTTTGCAAATCGTACGTCTGCCCCTGGGCGCTGTACCGCACCTTCCCCTTCAACACCTGCACGGACGTCGTAGCGGCAACCTGATGTTCCTTCATTCGGGCAGAAGCCTCCATCGAGATCAGGACCAAGCGAAAGTCCGGTTTCTTGAACAAGGTTCTGGAATGGATACCGGAGGGCCACGGCTTCTGCGCCGCCGCATCGGCGATTTCGCCGGCTAGGTCGA
>JBBRZF010000240.1:0-3574 GCA_038236965.1 Terriglobales bacterium
ATGGTTTTCGGCGAAGTGGTGGTACAACAAGAGTTTTCTCGCCCGGCGATGTGTTCATTGCGGACTTCCAAAGTTCGCAGTAAATCCTTAATAGCTGACGAACCTACAGCAAAACCCTCGCTTCGCCCCTATCCGTAAATCAAACTCAGCACGATATCCACCAGCGATCCGTGTGCGAACGGTGCAGGCACCAGGGTCAGCGCCAGCAACAACACCGCTACCCACGCTAGCCCTCTGCGTTTGCGGCTGAGTTCCGGCCATACCGGGACATTCGGATGTCGCAATCCGCTGAACCATAGCAGCACCGCCCAGATCAGCCATCCCACCCAATAGAAGATCCCCATTGGTATCAGCACGGCGATCGCGCAGCGTGAGACCAACTTATGCATGTGCGGAGCGACCGAGTACACGATGTGTCCGCCGTCCAGTTGTCCGCCCGGCAGCAGGTTCAGCGAGGTAGCGAACATTCCCACCCATCCGGCGATGGCCACCGGATGCAGGAACAATGCATTCATCCCAACTCCGTGCCCAGCGCCAGGCAGCAACCGGTGCAACAAACTCAGGACGAGTGGGAATCCGAATACGGATTGCTCCGGAGAAGCGCCCACATGCGACTTCATCAACCCCACGGCCGCCACCGGAACTGCCACTACGAATCCCGCGATTGGCCCTGCGATTCCAATATCGAACAGCGCATCGCGCGAACGTATCGGCGACTGTATGCGTATGAACGCGCCCAGTGTTCCTATCAGCGTTGGCGCAGGAATGAAGTACGGCAGCGTCGCGTACACGTGGTACTTCTTGCAGTAGAGGTAGTGCCCCATTTCGTGCGCCAGCAGAATGCCCATCAACGTGAGCGAGAAGGGAAGTCCCATCCAGATGCGCGTCGGTTGTTGCCAGAGCCAGCTCATCGGAAACAGTGGCAGTCCGCTGTCGTCCATGGTGAACGCCGGCTGATTACTGAGAAACGCGTTTTGCATTCGCGCGCCCACCACCATCGTCGTGCAGAAGGTCAGAAACAGCAGCAGCGCGTGCAGCCAATATCGGCGCCGCGGCGGCGTGATGATGTAAACCTCATGGGGATGGATCTCAGGAGAGGCGAGCGGGGGAATGTATTCAGACATCGCGATTCATAGAAGACGTATGGACGGTGAACTGTTGGCTGGACGAACTACACGTATAGCGACAAACTTCCGTCGCCAAAGACGCACGTTGACGCGCCGCCCGTTACGACCGGCGCGCCGCGTCAAACAGGTTAGTCGATGGACTGTAGTTCTTTGCCCGGCTTAAAGCGAACCGCTTTGCCCGGAGGAATGTTCACTTCCGCTCCGGTACGCGGATTGCGCCCGATGCCCGTTTTTCGCGGACGCACATTGAAGACGCCGAAGCCGCGCAGTTCGATGCGGTCGCCCTTCGCGAGCGCCTTCTTCATCGATTCGAATACGGTTTCCACGGCCATTTCCGCCTTGGTTTTGGTTACGCCCGTCTTCGTCACAACTTCGTTGATAATATCCAGCTTGATCACGCAGTCGCTCCAATTGCCTCCCTCCGTTGGCCGCGCCCGCGTCCTGCTAGGCGTCCCGATTTACGGATGTAGGCTAAAGCGTAGATGCTAAAGACATAAGCTCCCATTGTCAACGTTCCCAATCCCTCGTAAGATTGTGCTCACCCATCCGGGCAACACGCCCAAACCAAAGACTCGAACCCAGGAGCTGCCGCCACAGGCTTGCAGCCTCCGTCCAAAAAGGAAGCCGAATGTCGATTAAGAGTGACCGCTGGATCCGCAAGATGGCCACGGAACACGACATGATCAATCCCTTCTCGGAGAAACAGGTCCGCGATGGCGTAGTCTCCTACGGCCTCTCGTCTTACGGATACGACCTGCGCGTAGCCGACGAGTTCAAGATTTTCACCAACGTCAACAGCGTCTTCATCGACCCCAAGAAGTTCGACGAACGTTCCTTCGTCACCATCCAGTCGGACGTCTGCATCGTGCCGCCAAACTCTTTTGCCCTTGCCCGCTCCATCGAGTACTTCAAGATTCCGCGCGACGTCCTCACCATTTGCGTCGGCAAGTCCACCTACGCGCGCTGCGGCATCATCGTCAACGTCACCCCCTTCGAACCCGAGTGGGAAGGCTTCGTCACCTTGGAAATTTCCAACACCACGCCGCTCCCCGCCCGCGTTTACGCCAACGAAGGACTCTGCCAGATTCTCTTCTTCCAGGGCGACGAACCATGCGAGGTCAGCTACAAGGACAAAAAGGGCAAGTACCAGAACCAGCAGGGAATCGTGCTGCCGAAGCTGTAAGCAAACCAAGTTCAAGAGCGGGAACCACGAAGGACACAAAGGTCTCACAAAGTTTCACGAAGGAAGACCACGACCTTGAAAGATTAGAATTCGGTTCTTGTCCTTCCCCTAAGTTTCCTTCTTGTCCCTTCTTGTCCCTTTGTGCCCTTCGTGGTTCGGTGTTTTGATCTCGGTTTTCGAACGGCTTTCACGAAGTTTCACCAAGGAAGGCCACCGACCTTGAAGATTAGATTTCGGTTCTTGCCCTTCCCCTAAGGTTTCCTTCGTGCTCCTTCGCGTCCTTCGTGGTCGGTGTTTTGACTTTCGGTTTTGCTTTTGACTTGGAATGGTAAACTTCCGCACCGAGGACTCATCCATGAAAAAACTATTCGCTGTGGCAGTCTCCGTTCTCGCCCTGGCAGCCGTGCTTTCCGCACAAGCGCCGCGCAACGACAAGACCGCCGAGCCCCCGAAGAAGACTTCCTATATCCATTGCGGCTCGTTGGTCGATACCAGAGCCGGCACCTTGCGCAAAGGTCCGCTCACTATCGTCGTCACCGGCGACAAGATTCAGAGCATCGAAAACGGCGCCACCGGAAGCGGAGCAAATGTCATCGACCTCTCCTCATCCGTCTGCATGCCCGGCATGGTCGAGACCCACACCCACGTCTTGCTCCAGGGAGACATCACCTCCGCCGACTACGATGAGCAGATCCTCAAACAGTCCGTCCCCTTCCGAACGCTTCTTGCCTCGCGCGCCGCGCGCAAATCGCTCGAATACGGATTCACCGCCATACGCGACATGGAAACCGAAGGCGCAGGCTATGCCGATGTCGATCTGAAGAAGGCCATCAATCAAGGCATCATCCCCGGGCCGCGCATGCAGGTGGCCGGGCGCTCGATGGACGTCACCGGAGCCTACCCCGTCCTCGGCTACGCGTGGGAATTGCAGCCGCATCTGCCCAAGGGCGTTCAGGAAGTGGATGGCGTGGAAGGCGCACGCAAGGCCGTTCGCGAACAACTCAGCTACGGCACCGACTGGATCAAGGTCTATAGCGACCGCTCCTACTCGCTGCGTCCCGACGGCGTACTCGACGACATCCCGACCTTCACCATCGACGAACTCAAGGCCATCGTGGACGAAGCGCATCGCCAGCGGCACAAGGTAGCCAGTCACGCCACCGCGCTCAACGGCGTGCACAACTCAGTCGTCGCCGGAGTCGATACTATCGAGCACGGAGATTACATTGCCGACGAAGACCTCGCCCTCATGAAGCAAAAGGGA
>JBBRZF010000241.1:0-3549 GCA_038236965.1 Terriglobales bacterium
AAGAAGCCGAAGAGCGCGTTGACAGTCTCGCCGTCGCTCTCGAAGATGAATTCCAGGACGCAGTGTTTTCTACCGGAGGCGAATCGCTGGAGCAGATCGTTGGCTACTATCTGCAGATGCGCAACGCAACCATCGCGGTCGCCGAGTCCTGCACCGGAGGCCTACTGGCGCAGCGCCTCACCTCTGTAAGCGGAAGTTCGCGCTACTTTCTGGGCGGAGCCATCGTCTACAGCAACGACCTGAAGACGTTGTTCTGCGAGGTGCCTCCTCTGATGATCGCCGAGCACGGTGCGGTCAGCCGCGCCGTCGCGCTCGCAATGGCCGAAGGCATCCGCAAGAAATGTCGCGCTACTATCGGCGTGGGCGTTACCGGCGTGGCCGGACCGACCGGGGGAACGGAAGATAAACCGGTGGGCCTCGTTTACATTGCGCTCGCCGCGCAAATGAAAACTGAAGTGATAGAACGCAAGTTCCCTTCCGGCGACCGCGAACGCATACGTATGTGGGCCGCTCAACAAGCGCTCGACATGATCAGGAAGAAGTTGATCTAGTACCTAGTACCTGTATGCGCCTCTTCATCGCACTCGACATCGATTCCGACATACGCGAGCGCATCTCCGCTTTTGTGGATTCGTTGCGCGCGCATGCGCCGGACGTCCGCTTCGTCGGCGCCGATTCGTATCACGTCACGCTCAAGTTCATCGGCGAGACCGGTAAGGCAGCCGACATCGAGCGCGCACTCACGGAGATTCACGCGCACCCATTCGACCTACGTTTTGCCGGAACGGGATTCTTTCCCAATCAGCGCAGTCCGCGCGTCTTCTGGGCAGGAATTCATGCTGATCGCAAGCTGCAACAACTGCAATCGAATGTCGAAGCCGCTCTTTCGCCGCTCGGCTTCGCCCCCGAAAAAAGCTGTTTCCATCCGCATCTGACGCTGGCGCGGACAGGCTCGGGGCGTCCGCTGGCAATGAGAGGCGACCGTCCTGATCCCAAGCTGAAGCGGGTGGTCGAGCGACTTTCTCTGGTTCCAGAACCGGAGTTCGGTACAATGACCGCACGCGAATTCTTTTTGTACGAAAGCCGACTGTCGGCGAGCGGAGCGCAGTATTTCAATGTGCAGCGCTTTCCACTCGATAGTGCGGTGTAGTTGCGTACCTTTCGCGCGGAGACCCGTTATCAGCGCATGATTCCTTTCGTCGTAGTCGCCGTCATCTCGTACCTGCTGGGGTCCGTCCCCTTCGGCTATATCCTCGTGCGCGTGTTCGTCGGCATCGATGTGCGCGCCCAGGGCAGTGGCAATATCGGGGCCACCAACGTCGCGCGGACCGGCGCCAAGGGTCTGGCTATTGCGACCCTGTTGCTGGACGCCCTCAAGGGTGCGGTCGCCGTACTGATCGCCTTCGCCATTGCTGCGTACCTGTTTGCGCGCGAGGCGCGTGCGCACGCCAACGTCCTCGAGCACGGCTCGCAGGCGCTGCTCAACTCCACGCAAGCGCTACACCAGTATCAGTATCCTTACGAGCTTGGCGCTATGGCGGCGCTATTTGCCATCCTCGGACACATGTTCCCCATCTGGCTGCGCTTCAAGGGCGGCAAAGGCGTGGCAACTGGACTCGGCGTCTTCCTGGCGCTCGCACCCAACGCCGTTCTTATCGTGCTTGGCGTGTTCCTGGTCATCGTCGGCATCTTCCGCTACGTTTCGCTCGGTTCCATCGTGGCGGCGCTTCTGTTCCCGCTGGCCTTCTACTGGCTCAATCGTGACCTGTCGAACCCATTCGTACTGAGCATGATCGCAGGAGTGTCGGTGCTCATCCTTGCCAAACATACAGACAACATCCGGCGCTTGATGTCCGGAACCGAGAACCGTCTCGGCGCAAAGAAGGTCGCATGAGCAAGATTGCCGTTATTGGAGCGGGAGCCTGGGGCACCGCGATCGCCATCGCGTTGGGACGCAAGGGTTCGCACCAGCTTCGTCTCTGGGCGTACGAGAAGGAAGTCTGCGACTCCATCAACAACCGCCACGTGAACGACCTGTTTCTGGCGGGCGCGACCATTCCTGATTCCGTCGCTGCCTCCAGCGACTATGGGCACGTTCTCTCCGATGCGGAGATCGTCGTCAGCGTGATGCCTTCGCACCATACGCGACGCGTGTACACGCAGATGAAGCCGTTGCTTCGTCCGGAGATGCTCTTCGTTTCCGCAACCAAGGGCATCGAGAACGATTCGCTGCTGCGCATGAGCGAGGTCATCCACGAGGTTCTGGGCGCAGCGCCGAATGGATTCACGCCGCGACTTGGTTCGTTGAGCGGTCCGTCGTTCGCCAAGGAAGTTGCCAAAGGCGATCCGACGGCGATCACCTTCGCGTCGCGCGACGCCGCGCTTGCAGCGACGATTCAACGGGAATTCAGCGACGCAACATTCCGCGTCTATAGCAACAGCGATTCTGTCGGCGTCGAACTCGGCGGCGCGTTGAAGAATGTGATCGCGATCGCTGCCGGGGTGGTGGACGGACTCGGCCTGGGACACAACACGGCGGCGGCCCTCATCACGCGCGGACTGGCCGAGATGACGCGCCTGGTGATCGCCTGCGGCGGCCAACGGGAGACCATGGCCGGACTGGCGGGATTAGGCGACCTTGTGCTCACCTGCACGGGAGGACTCTCGCGCAACCGCACCGTCGGCGTGGAACTGGGGCGCGGACGAAGGCTGGACGACATCATCGCCGGAATGCATGGCATGGTCGCCGAAGGCGTGCTGACCACCAACGCCGCTGTCGGACTGGCGCGCAAGCTTCACGTCGAGATGCCAATCACGGAGCAGATACACCTGATCCTGCACGAGGGCAAGTCTCCACAAGAGGCGATACGGGAACTCATGACGCGTCCTGCGGCGAGAGAACACCATGTCAGCTAGCTGGCCGGGGGTCCCCCCCATCTTTTTCGTTTTGCCAGGTACTTTGTTTTCAATATTTTAGCGGGTATGCGTCCGTAAAATCTTGACAACATTGGAGTTAGATATCAAATTATAGAAAACAAAGAATTTAGCTGTTGAATCATTTAGTCAGTGAGTCAATTGAGTCATTGAGTCATTGAAAGCCGACGGTAGAAGTTAACGAAGGTCGCGCTTATGAGGCGCGGCCTTTCTGTTTTGATCTCTATATCTATTATCGCATTTTGGAGGGGTTCAACTGGACATTGGGGAGGGAGGAAAATTCGTTTTGGAATGAGCAGGTTAGAAAATATTTTGGGCTGGAGGGCCTTGACAACATTTCACAGATTTCACGGGCGACAATCCACCACGGAGACACGGAGACACGGAGACACGGAGAAAGGCAAATTCGGGAGAGGGAGCGCGGGGAGGGAAGCATGGGAGTGGAGACGACGAAACCAAAGGTCCCTCCATTTCGCTACGATTCGGTCGGATGAAAACTGGAACATCGAGGCGAGCTTCGCTCGCCCGCCACGGACGGGGCGTCCGGGCCCACGCAAGTCAAAGGCAACAGCGAGGCGAGCTTTGCTCGCCCGCCACGGACGGGGCGTCCGGGCC
>JBBRZF010000242.1:0-3501 GCA_038236965.1 Terriglobales bacterium
AACCCGCTGTCAACGCTCGTCGGTGATGAACACGCGGCCAGCAGGACTACAAGGACTGACAAAAGACGACGCATAGGATCCTCCATGAGTGAGCGGTAATGGCGAGACTACCCGCCAGGCTGTCATTCATGAGGACACAGAATTCCACGGCAATGCAAGTCAGCAAAACCCCTCTAGATACTGACTAGACCGCGAAAGAACGCAGAGTGGCTCGAATCATTCAGCGCTTCGCGTCGACTTTGATGAACGTACGAGGGTCGGCGCCCGGCCAAACACGATAAAATTGGCCAGGTTCACGGCGACGGCCGCTTCGAGTTCGTCAGGTCGAGAGCCGACCGAAGTGCTTTCGCGAGCCCAACCGCGTCCGCGTTCGCCCAGAAGTGCATGAACATGAGTCGCGGTTCTTCCGCAAGCATGTGGCTGTGAAGTGACGTGAGTTCGATGCCGCCCTTCTGGAGAGCCCGGATGACTGGATTTACCTCCTCCGCGCGCAGGACGAAATCACCGGTGATCGCGGCGCTACCAGATCCGGTCGACTGAAAATTGATTGAGGTGGCGACACCCATGGTCGGTGGAAACTCAAAGCCCGCCTCATGGATGGTCTCCGTGCGCGGAATGCTCACCTGATAGACGCCCCCATTTGCGCGCCCTGAGTAGCCGAGTGCGCGCGTGATGGCCGCGGTATCCAGGTCGAGCGGCGTTGGGATGGCCGCTGTCGGCGCAGGAATCTTTGTCTTGGCGACAGCCGCGCGCACAGCCGCTGCGATCGCCAGCGGATCACCGTGCGCGTGAATGTGGACGTAGATGATGCGAGGCGATTCGTTGAGGATGTGGTGGTGAATCGCGGTCTGTTCCACGCCTCCCTTCTGGAGGGCGCCAATCACTGCTGGCAACTCGGCCTCCGTGAGCACGAGATCGCCGACGGCGATGACACCACTGGGCGCGGCTTTCATTGCGATCCATCCGCCGAGGGCCAGGGCCGGGCGAATCGTCACCGTGCCAACGACGACTTTCAGGTCGGTCCGGGGGAAATTGAAACGGTAGACGTCCCCAGCTTGCGCGACGCCCGTGCGCCCGATGGCCGTCTCAACCGCTTTCCACTCAATCGTCTGTGCCTGCAGCGGTTGCATCAACGCCATGCCGGCAAGGACCGCGCAGGTGGACCAAGGCAACCTCATGACGCTCTCTCCGTTGACTACTGCAGTGAGGTACTACGCTCCGCGCAGCGAGAAACATTTACGATCATGATGTGGTGGACTCCCTGAATCTGGACCTTCTTCATTCTCGATTCGTCCGCCCTATCAGGTCAGTTTCGATGCACCCGCTTTGGCGATCTTCATCATCACGTCGCGCACGAGCGCTTTGTCGGCATCGCTCAGCTCATCCGTGTCCCTGTCCGTGTAGATGCGCAAGCTGAAACCGCGGTTGCCAACACGTACGTACAGCATGTCGGACCCATAGAAGTACGCGCCATCGCCAATGCCTGGCGCATCATGGGCCGACGCGCCGAGAGTCTTGCGGAAATCCTCGAAGGCCTTTGGGTCAGCAGTATGCGTGTTGACGGTAAGCGAACTGAAGCCGACAGATTTGGGAAGCGGTGGATTCGGAAGCTCCTGCCTCGAGTATGCGGGAGTCTTGAAGTCGCAATTGAAAGCGCCAGGTTGCGCATCCCGGGGATTTCCTTCATCTAACTTCCAGCCAACGAACGGCTCCAGCTCCGAGCGGGTGAAGAGCGTGCAGGCCTGCGGCACAGTTGCTGTTGAAGTAGCAGCAGGCGCGCTGCTTTCCGAGGCCGATGTGTCGCCGCTGGCCGGCTTGCCAGCCTTGCTGCCGGAGCATCCGGCCGAAATGAGCAACACTACAAAGGAAATCAGAACCTGCGTCCGTCGCGCTTCTTCTCTCATCATGCAACGCTCCCGTGACTGAAGTGCCTGGCATCCAGGCGTGAACGTACCACCTGTCAAACTTCTATATCAAGTTCGCAACCACGTCCTATCCCGGCAATGTTGTCGGGCTAACGCCTGTAGCTATGCTGCGAGCGAATCATATAATCGCGAGCGTAGCGAGCGACCAAGATCGCTTGTCAGCATCAGCGTGTGTTACGCGGCTTTGACTCACCGTTTTCTGATCACCGCAAAACTATCCACTTGTACTTGCAGCCAACCGTCCAGCACCTCCGGGTCGCTTGCCTCGTACCGGACAGGGAATCCGTACACGGGGTGCAGATCAAGACGGTCAATAACCCGTTCGGTGGATTGTGCGTCTTCTTCCACTTTAGCAAAAAGGCCTTCCACCGTAAAAGCTGGGGACGGTGGCTTATTTGGTTTGCCCTTCGCGCGAGCTATGATCGCGCGATTTCTAACGGTGAGAAGTGGCAATTGGTTGTGCAGGCGCTCAAGCGTGTACCCGCAAAAGCAGCCAACGTGCGACTGGAGCTGGTACTCGCGCACCTGAGCACGAGCCCACCGTTTACGACCGGCCTTAAGAGAGTCGATCACATCGCTCGCGGAACGCGCAGGGGGCTTAGCGATGAGCTGGGCGCGAATCCATGACGGCGATGTGGCCACAATGGAGAATGCAAGAAGTAGAGACAGTTTCATCGATGATAGTCCGCCCAAAGCCAATTATGCAGTCACGTTATGCTGCAAAGACGGGCAAAAGCAACATTGCTTCGCAGTCTAATTACAGCCGACTAATCCAGCGATCATCGTAACCTCTTGAGCATCAAGCACTTTAAACGCGGCCGGCACGCTCGCTAAAATATTATGCGACAAATCCTCGCAGGCTAATACCGCTGACCTCTAAATTCCGCCGTAGCTACTTGCAAGCGTATGGAACCGGCGGCGCGGCAGGCATCTCAGTCGCCAATATCGGCCGGCCAAGCGCCCGACTTCTCTCACACAATTCCGAGTAAGTCGCGCCCAGCCCGCGCCACTGCCCAACAAACTCCGGCGCAAGCAAAAGATGCCGACGCGCCAATTCCTGCCTGTACCACTTCGCACCGAGCAGCGGCAGCGTGACAGTAGTCACATCGCGGCGAAGCCCCTCAACCTCCTGCACGTACCAAACGGGATACGTGTCGTTGTCCCCAACCGCAAACACAACAGCATTCCTGGGCGCTCGGGTCAGAACTCTCCGCGCACTATCCCGCGCAGCGAACGCTTCCGGTTGACGACTCCGATCGACAGCATGCCAATTGAAAGCCGCAGGCAACGCCGCGACCGCAACACCCACAACAGCCACCTTCCCACCAAATCGGCGAAGTGTCGCCACCGCTCCCGCTCCAGCCCACAATCCCCAGCAGATAAACGCGAGCGCAAAGAAATAATCGCGCTCACGTGCTTCGTGCTTCGCCGTCGCAGCAAGAATTCCGACTCCATAAGAAGGCGACGTTTTCATGTTCAGATACACAACGACACCCAGCGTCGCCGTGATGAACAGCAACGTCATCGCCTCCCAGCTCGGCACGTGCTTCCTTCGATGCCAGAGAAATCCAGCAAC
>JBBRZF010000243.1:0-3467 GCA_038236965.1 Terriglobales bacterium
CATTACGGCAGTCGCGGTCGAAAGTGCACTGCTCGACAATTCACCGGTCCAGTGCCCGCTGCTCGCACGCTCATCAAGCAAACGGCTAACCAGCAGGTCCAATGTCGCACTCATAGGCTCAAGTGACCAAGCGCGAGCAAGCCGTAGTAGGTGTACTCGCAGTCCGCCGCATCGTCCATCCAATTACCGTAGAACGCGCCCTTGTTGGTCCACAGCGAATCTACAAAATCGAGGCAAGGTTCTTTGATAGGTTCAATAGAGGCCTTGATGCCTGACAACGCATGGAGTGCGGTGGCGGTGGAAAGCAGGTCTGGGATGGGCGCGAACGGGCCTGCAAAAAATCCGCCTTCCGCATGGCACCGCGCGAGCAGCCACGCCGCAATGCCGGAAGGGATCTCTTCGCCCAACTGCCGCAGCAGCGTCGCCGCGGCGGCTGTCGAAGGAGTCAGGCCCACGTCCTGATCGGGCTGATTGGAATACCCGCCGTCCTCCGAGCGAAGGCGGCGTAAACTGCGCGCGAGGCCCTCCGGATCGGGAATCGGAAGCCGCATGTCCTGATATGCAGCCGCAACCATGAACGATCCATACGCGGTTGGTTCGTCGGAATCCAATTGTGTGTTGTAGCCACCTCCGACGATGCGGAATGCTTCGAGCCGCCTGGTCACGGCAGCGGCATCGAAAGGCAACGCGGCAACACCGCACAAACTCGCCCAGCAACGAATCAGACAACAGAGGTGGACCAGATCCAAGTCTTTGCCGTTACCGAACCCGCGCAGATAACCAACGGTTTCGGCAGGCAGCGCGGACCCCAGAGCAATCAAGCCTTCCAGGCCGAAGACCGTGTAGTAAAGGTCGCTATCTCCGGATCGATCCCTGAATCCACCATCGGCATTCAACTGTGAGCGAAAAAACTTCTCAACCAGTTCAGCCGAGTCACCCAACTGCTTCGGCGACAGGCGCGCGATTTGCAGCATTTCGAGTCTCAAACTCACGGCACCAACCCTTGATCTCCACCTGAAATATCTTACCTACGACGCGGCGCAGCAAGCCCTTCAAACTCGCATTCTCAAGCGCCGGCAGTGCGCGGATCGCCTGTTCCTTATAGGCCTCGAGCAACTCGCGGCAGCGCGTTTCCGCAAGCTCCGAAACCAGCAGCGGCGAGGCCGGCTGATGACGCGTCCACACCCTCTCCAACGATGCCTTGCGCTCGCCTTTTGCACGCTCATAAGCGATGGCCAATGGCAGCGACGGGCGCGTATCGGATTGCGACATATCTTCCAGATCGTCGCGGATCTGATAGGCGATACCCAACGCGTCGCTGTAGCGTGAAAGCACCCGCATCAAAGCGTCGTCCGCCCCGGCAAGCGCGGCGCCAACATGAAGCGAAACCTCAAACGCGGGTGCGGTCTTCTGGCGGAAAATCTCCAGGACCTCCAGCGAAGAGAGCGGCTTCGGATTGCGCATCCAGCACAGTTCAGCGCCCTGACCAACGCACAACGTGCGATGCCCCTGCGCGGCGGTGCGCATGATTTGAGCCATCACATCGGGAGGCGCGCCCGATGTCGCGATCAGACGGTAGCCTTCCCCAACCAACAGATCGCCGCAGTTCAGCGCCACTGGGACGCCATATTCTACATGCAGCGCCGGTTCGCCGTAGCGCTCAGCGTCGTCGTCTTCGATGTCGTCGTGAATGAGCGACGCTTTGTGGAAGCACTCCATCGCCACCGCGAGTTTCATCAACGACTGGGGTATCACCGCTTCCGGATCCTGCTGCAAAGCCTTCCAGGCGCACACGGTCAGAAATGGCCGCCAACGTTTCCCTGCCCTGGAGAGCCACTCCCTGGCAATCCGTTCCGTTTCGCCGCTTTCCTCTATTCCCACCACTTGGCTCAAATTCTCGGGTTCGAACCATGACTGGACTTCGCGGCGGAGCGAATCGAGATCCAGCCTGCGAGTGTTGTCTTCGGAACTAAGATGAATGACATCCCAGACCCACTCGATGTCTATTCCCGTATCCTTGCAGTCGTCCTGCAAAAGAGGAATCGCAATGCCGGGAATCGCCGCCGACTCCATATACGGAACCGCTTTTTCAAGCACCGAAAGACAGCTCACGCCAACAATCGCGTCGATCTTGCCAGTCTGAATCAGAGCCATGACCAGAGCGGAACCTTCGGCAACGAGCACCGCGTACCCCAACTTTTCCGCTTCTTCCTGCAGGTCCTGAATCGAGCAAAGGCCGCACTGTTTGCAAAGTAATCCGAAATCGTCGAATGGCGCGGGGCACTTGTCTTCGATGCGCAGGCACTTGGGCAACAACAGCAGACGGCGATCGTACGGCACGGTTGCCAGTTGTTCACGCCAGACTTCATTGCTCAACAGCACTGCCGCGTAATCGGTATAAATCGGATCGATTCCGGACAGACGGACGACCTCTTCAGCGCCCAGTTGCAGTTCGTCAAGCACGAGCGGAGCGACCAGCCGGGATTGATTCGCCGCAACATAATCGGCCACAAATGCTTTGAGCCGCTCCCGTTCGACGCGAGTCTGCGGGATGTTTTCCTGTGGCTTTCGATTCGCCAAAATGGGAATCGTTTTGGGTAATGTTAGGATCGGAATTTGCATCTGCTCTTCGCTTCCCCCCGGGGTTAAGTGTACGCTCCAAACCCAAAAAACCAATGTTTCTTCGCAAACCGGTACATCCAATTGTCTTCCGGAACCACATTGTCCGGATCGTGCTGGCTGTTGCGCGGCTGCAGTTGCACCAGTTCCGACATTGCACTCTGGCGTTGCGTAGTGTCGCGCGCTCCGTGCTTCACAACCAGATCTTGCACCAGATCCGGTCTCTCCAGCATGACACATCCTCGGGTGGCTCCGGCGGACGTCTCACGGAAGTCCTTGAGGAACTTCGATTGCGTCATGGTCTCGAAGAGGCTGTCCCCATCGTGGATTGTTTCTTTCGCGAACTGAATGATCGGACACGGCTCGATATCGCCGTACGGGCTAATGTGGTGGCTCACGCCGGTCGCCATCGGGCACAACGCCTCGCCTTTGTCGTCCCAATACGCATCCACGATCGCGATCGGCAGCTTAGAGCGCATCTCTACCATGAAGCGGCGAATCTTCAGCACTTGATCCGGTCGCAATGCAAGGTGGGACGCGGGTTTCGGGCCGACCACGCGGTACGTGTGGAACCAGCAGTAGTGCACGCCCATTGAAATCAACTTCTGCAGCCACGCCTCCGAGACAAGTTCAATGTTTGTCTGGCACACGCTGGTCGCAACGCCGATAATCAGCTTGTTGCGATGGCACGCCTCCAACCCGGCCAGCGTTTTGTTAAAGACGTTGAAGCGTCCGCGGCGTTCGTCACTTACTATCTCATTCCCTTCGATACTGATCAGCGGAGTAACATTGCCTAACTCGCGCAACCGGCGCGCAATGTCATTTGTAATCATCTGACCATTAGTGAA
>JBBRZF010000244.1:0-3408 GCA_038236965.1 Terriglobales bacterium
AGAGTGGGGGAGTGGGAAGCGCGGTGGTGGGGGAGAGAAAAACAAAAGGTCCCTCCGCTGCGGTCGGGATGACGAGAGTGGGGGAGTTGGAAGCGCGGTGGTGGGGGAGAGAAAAACAAAGGGTCCCTCCGCTCCGCTGCGCTGCGGTCGGGATGACGAGAGTGGGGGAGTGGGAAGCGCGGTGGTGGGGGAGAGAAAAACAAAAGGTCCCTCCGCTCCGCTGCGCTGCGGTCGGGATGACGAGAGTGGTGAAGGCTGGGATGATGCGGGCGGTCGTACCCGCTTATCGCGTGTCCAACATGCGGATGGTTTCGAGGATGGTGTCGCCTGCGATTCTGAGGCTTTGCGGGCTCAGTTTGTCCACCGTGTCTTCTACCGAGTGGTGGAAGACGTTGTCGTATCCATAATCGAGGTCGATGATGTCTGCGACCGGGATGCCTATCTTTGCGAAAGGCAGATGGTCGTCTTCAATGGTGTTTTCGGTGTGGAAGAAATGAGACTGGTAGGCGAATTTTTCAGAGGCGTGATAGATGACGTCGAGCAGCCATGGGGTTGAGTTGGTGTCGCGAACGATGTCGAGGTCTTTGTCGCCGATCATATCGAGCAGGATGAAAGCTTTTACTTTGCGGGCGGTTCCGTCCTGCTGCCATTTCTGCGCGAGGTGCTTGCTGCCATAGAGGCTGTCGGTCGCGCTCCACTTGATGGTGGCTTCTTCGCCATCGGTCCATACCAGCCAGACGCTGTATCCATCGCGATTCCAGTGCTTCAACTGCTCGGCGAATTCGAGCAAGACGCCCGCGGTACAGGCTCCGTCGTTTGCGCCAACGAAGGCCTTGGGCAATGGAAGATTCGTGTCGTAGTGGCTGGCGATGACGATGATGCCGTCTTTTTTGCCGGGAAATTTCGCGATGATGTTGCGCATGGGAAACGATCCGGCAGCGGTCTGCGCCTGGAAGGCGTCCTCTTCGACGGTGACGCCCTTGAGTTTTCCGACGATGTAGGCTTCGACCTTCTTATGGTTCTCGCTGCCGATGGGACGGGAGCCGAAGGCGACGATCTCTTTGGTGAACTGGAACGCGCGATCGGCGTCGATGCGCGGCGCCTTGGGAGCGTCAGCAGGCGGATCGAATTCCGTCGGTTTGATCCCGGCCATGGAAGAGGCAGGGATGTTCTGCGTCTGCCCTTCTGTAGGCGGACGGGAGGCGTCGCTCTTGCAACTGCCCAGTAACAGCGTGGCGAAAAAAAGAGAGCTGGCTATCACGATTCTTGTCACGACGAGTTTCTGGACCTTTCAGGAGCGTTAGACATTATTCCTGCAGACCCTTCTTGCGATTGCTCGGATGCACCATCCATGCCACGCCGATGCTGATGATGTAGAGCACGATCATGGGTGCGGCGAAGACGCACATATTCATGATGTCGGTGGTTGGCGTGATGATGGCCGCGATGACGAAGATGATGAGAATGGAATAGCGCAGGTTACGCCACATCCATCCGGCGCTGACGATACCGAACAGTGCGAGAAAGAAGACGAGGATGGGCATCTCGAAGACGATGCCGAGGCCGAGGATGATGGTCATGAACAGATCGAGGTATTCGCCGACGGTGATCATGGGCCGGAATTGCCATGAATATTCGAGAAGGAACTTCAAGGCCGCGGGATACACGATGCGGTATCCGAAGAATCCGCCACCAACGAACAAAAGGACGGTGCTGGCCATGAACGGCATGACGTAACGGCGTTCGGCCTTGTAGAGTCCGGGGGCGATGAAAGACCAAACCTGGTAGAGGATGAAGGGCGCTGCAACGAAGATTCCGGCAATGAACGAAACCTTCAGGTAGATGTTGAAGGGTTCGGTGGGATTGGTGTAAACGAGGTGCGTGTCCAGGCCTTTTGAGGCGAGCACTTGAATGATGGGCTTCTGAATCCACTCGAACAATCTCTCGTGGAACCACCAGCAGGCGCTGAATCCTCCGACGATAGCGAGCACCATGTAGATGATGCGCTTGCGGAGTTCTTCCAGGTGTTCGAGGAAGCCCATGGCGGGCAATCGGTCAGTAAAATTGGAAGCGTCGGTGGGAGTCTCAGTCTCAGGCATTCGGTTCCTTGCTCATTTCGGGAGCGGCTTCGGGAGCGGGAGCGGAAACAGGGGGCTCCGGGATATATTCTGGGCCGCGCTCTGGGGCACGTTCTACGTTGAGCGGACGTTCTGGGGGAAGAATAGTCTGAGTCAACTCCTGCCGTTTGGTCTGATTTTCGGCGATTTCCGCGCTTGTGATCTCGGACTCCAACTGGTACTTGAACTCGTTGCTGGCGCGCTTGAACTCGGCCATGATCTTGCCCAGTTGGCGAGCCAGCTCTGGCAGTTTCTTCGGCCCAAAGACGACGAGGGCCATGAAGAAGATAAAAATCATTTCGGGCATGCCAAGATTCATAGAGTCATCATAATGCCCTTCGGTGGGAGTCGCCAAGCAACGGAAGTGCAGAATGCGAAATTTTTGCCTGTGTCAGGTCGATAGTAGACCTGAATAGGGGAAAAAGGCAGCCCTTCCGGGTTCCACACGGTATAGAGGGGAAAACCCTTTCTGCTTGAACCCGTCTATTGGATCAGAAGTTTCGCACCTTCTGTGCAGGAACACGCATCCTAGAACTGAACTTGCAGGTAACTTTGGAGTAGGTTCCCTGCTATACTGCGGCAACATTTTGAGATGTTGCTGAACTTTCAACGATTTGCAGCAAAGCCCTGGCGCCCAAGGAATCATGATGGCCGGTAGTTCTCGTCGCTCCCTGTTCCTGGTATTTCTCGTTATCATCGCATGCGGATTTCTAGGCGCAGTCTTCGGACAGCGCGTGGGATCGGGTTCGTCTACTGGCGATACCGAGATTCGCGATAGCATGCGCGTTTTCTCCACCGTCTACGACGTAGTGGAACAGAACTACGCCGAGCCGGTAAGCGCGGACAAGACGATCTACAACGGCGCAATCCCGGGAATGCTGCGCGTACTGGACCCGCACTCGAACTTCTTCGACCCGAAATCGTATTCGCTGCTGCGCGAAGAACAGCGGGGCAAGTATTACGGCGTCGGCATGCAGGTGGGGCCGCGTAACAACAAGGTGATCGTGATCGCTCCGTTTGCGGGCGCTCCGGCCTATCGCGCGGGAATCCGACCGGGCGACGTGCTCATCTCCGTCGATGGCAAGCCTACGGACAATATGACGACGAGCGACGTCGCTGAATTGCTGAAGGGACCGAAGGGCACGACGGTTAAGATCGGCGTATTGCGCGAAGGCTCGGACAAGCCCATCGAATTCGCTGTGATTCGCGACGAGATTCCCCGCTACTCGGTGGACCTGCATTTCATGTTGCGCCCCGGCATCGGCTACATACACGTATCGGGTTTCCAGGA
>JBBRZF010000245.1:0-3396 GCA_038236965.1 Terriglobales bacterium
CTTCTCCGGGGTCCAGCGTCAGATAAAGATGCGTGGCGTCAATCTCCCGATCGGCCGACGAGTACTCGTTCAGCGACCCCGTCAGCGTCAGATTCAGGGGAAATGTATCGCGGACCGATGTGCCTCCGTGCTGGTCAACAAAAGCTTGGGTTGCAAGCTGAACGAAGCGGAACGGATCTCCTTCGGCAACCGCCCAAGATTCTGCACTTCCAATCCCGGCTCGCAGCAACGCGCTCCCGATAGTCGCCGCAACGCGGTCGCCACGCCAGACTTTATGTGAGATTTGGATGCCGTCGAACTGAGGCATGCTCCAGCCGCTACCGCCTGGAGCCAGACTCAAAGAAGCGGCGGAAGCCATTGTGCGGGTGCGGCGCACGCGGTCCCTGCCCCGCGTCGCGACGCCTGTGTTGCGGCCTGGGCGACGATTGCTGCTGCGAGCTGCCATTCTGGGCATTTCTGAAACTCCTCGATCACTGACGATTGTTGAGGGTTGGAGCCTTGCGCGATCGCGTCAAGTTCGCGAAGCGCCTGCTTCACTGTTTGAGCGCGCGCCATCTGGTCAACCCTTGGTGCCAATCGCCCGCTCGAAGCGATAGACGCACTTTTCGCCAACTGCCTCTGGGCCGGTCAGCGAGGCTGTCGCGATTTCGGGATACTGCGTCGCGAATAAACCCCGCACCTGTTCGACGGTCATCGCGGCGTTGGGATCTGGCAATCGGATTCCTTGAAACTCAAAGATCCGTGTCATGGTTTTGATGGTCATGGTACGCTCCTTTCTCTCTCTCTTTCTCGCCCGCTGTCAATCCGGATAGCCGTTCTCTTCGGCTATCGTCGGGCACTCCTCTATGGCGCTGGAAGCCGCACTCTCTTCATGTTCGGCAACGGTTTCGTCAAACAGCGAAAGTGATGGCTGCTTCGCTGCGGCCGACTTGGCGAACTCCGTCTTCGAGTCGGTCGCTGGAACGATCTTGGCCTTTGCCTTCTTCGCGCGCTGCGCTTCTGCGGCATCGCGCTCGGCTTTCTCGGCTGCCGCCAATTCGTCTTTGACCTTCTGGATATTGCTCCCCGCCTTCGCGTGCGCGTCAGTGAACTCGCGGAGTTGCGTGGCCAATCCGCGATCCAATTCCTCGGCGCTTGCCGTGATGCACAAGGCGGTCGTTAGTGCGTCGCTTTCGTCGTCCTTCACCTTCTTTGGGATCACATTCAGAGTCAGCAGTCCCTTGCTGTCCGCAGCCACGGTCAGGAGGACCGTTCGATTGACGAGCATAGGTGCCAAACCCTGGAACAGGCCTGTGGATTCTACGTTCATGATTGATTTCTCCTCTTCGTTGTGCGGCCTTGCCGCTGCTATCTTGTTGATTGTTGGGGCCATTCGGATGACGGCCAAACTCGTTTTGTGATTCGGACCGTTGGCCGTATGCTGTTGCCGTGACTAGTGATGCACTCGAATTGCGCAGCATCGCGGAGGTTGTGGCCGCCAACGGGTCACTGGAATGCCGTTTTGACGACGGCACCACTTCTGCGGCGCCATCGATTCTTGAGCGGTTCCTACGACGCCAGGACCAACTCCGATTTCTGGGGCCAAACACCGAACTGCTGATTCAGCGCGCGAGCGGGCGACGAGGCCAGCGGCTTCTGCACGCGACCATCGGATACGTCGGCCTCCCCAAGCCCGGCAAAAATGGAGACGCTTTTGTCCGCGCGGAACTCCCAGACTGTAAGGACGGACCCAAGGCTCTATTCCTGTCCGCTGAGGCGCTCCGACGCTACTTCTATTCGCTGGATGGAGACGCGCCGCAAACTCTATATCGCGTTCTCCAGGTGCCTGATACCGCGACGCTCGGTCAACTTCGTTTTGCTTGGCGGATGCGTTCGCTCGAACTTCAAGTGAGCGAATCCAAAGTCCGAGACCTCGCCTGCGTGGAGCGCGCCTTTAACCTCCTGGCGCACGGAGATTTCAGAAACTGCTACGACGCGATTTGCAAGGACGATGATGCGGCCCCGTTGTTTCCATACGGAGGGTTTGGCTCTATCCTGGTCGAGGGTCGCCTCTCCGACGACGACTGCACGTTCTTCGCCGACCGAATTCTGGCATACAAACCGGAAATGACGTCGCGTAAGGTGATGCTGCTCCTTCGCCAGTGCGAATTCTTCGCGGATCGGATCGTTTGCCGCGACCCCCGGCGGAAGCTGGAGGTCTGGCTCGACTCGAATATCCTCCCCGGGCTGAACTGGGATCTGACATGGAACCACTGGAAGCATTGGCTGCGAACTCGCATCGAAATCGAAGCGACGTTCGTTCACGCCGGTAAGTACCGCCTGCACAATGGTGAATGGACTTTCCGACAATGGCTGACGGCGCTTCCATCCAGGCTTCATGTTCGCGTACCGACATCCGTCGCCGACGATGTTCAGCACGCTCAGAAGATCCACGCCCTTCTCGGCAAGCACGCCGATCTGCTTCAACACATTCGCAACCACTGCGAAAAGACACCTGTCGAGCATACACAAGTCGAGGCTTGGTTCGAACAGGTCAACGCGTCCGCACATCTGAAAGCGCACCATGTCACGTGGCGCCCAGACTACGAGTCCTACTACTTTGAGCAACTCCGCAAGCGCAGCCGAACGTGGTTCCTGTTTCGAGATGAATATTTGTTCGCATGGCGCAACGTGTTGGTTGCAGAAATTCCGCAGCTCGGGCACGCGACGTATCTTTTCACGAAGCCTGAGAACCAGGAGGATTTCCTCGAACGCTACGCCAAGCTCACACGTGAGGACATCCGGCGCAATCGTGGGAATCTGTCCACTGCGCTCGGGTTCATCGGCCGAGTGGTGCGTGGCACGAGAAAGAAGCGCTGGTTAGCTGATGTGCTCAAGCAGGCGGGCGAGAAGGCGGACTACATCGAGGCATTTGATTGACAAGAGGACCACTATGAAAAAAATGACTGACGAACTCAAAGAGACTATTATTCGCGAACATCCCGACGGAATCTGGCTCGTGCTCGCAGAGGAGAACCCGCCCGACATCGTCACGGCTCACGATCTGCTTTGCGGGAAGCAACGGGCAAAGATCCTCCAATTCCCGGAACCCAGGGAGCACCAGTGGCCAACGGCTCCTGTGGCATGAACCACCCTGTATTTTGAACGAATGGCCAAGGAACTAGTGTCCTGAGTTAGAAAGTCATTGCAAAAGTAAGCGGGCTCGCCTATCCTGGGTCTGGGATAAAGGAGGCTGCGTGAGAACAGGGCGACCAAAGCAAGCATTGACCATTGAGCCGGCTGATAAAGAGAAGTTGACGCTGTTAGCCCGCAGGCCAAGGACAGCTCAAAGGGTGGCGATTCGGTCGAAGATTGTGCTCGGTGCCGCCGAAGGTCTGAATAACCAGGAGATCGCCC
>JBBRZF010000246.1:0-3276 GCA_038236965.1 Terriglobales bacterium
AATGGACGAGACCAGCATGAGCAGCGTTATCGCCACTGCCGCATGACTGAAGGCCGCGGCGCCGAGCATACGCGCCACGGCCACGTTGTAAGCGAAGTTCACCAAGCTGACGAAGGTGGAGCCTGCGAGCAGAATGGCGCTGCCTCCCAGCAACTTGGAATGCCGGGACGTCCGCAACGCTTCGGCGAAGTTCCGCAAGTTCCGCGGATACGGCGCCAATACTTCAGGCTTTGCACTCACGCAGCTTCCTCATCCTCAAGGGCAGCAGGGTTCGCTGCCGGCTGCGAGGGGAATGCAATGGCGTCCGCACCCTGGTGCACGTGCGGATAGAACTGTTTCAAGACGTTGGGCATGAAGCTGCTGAAACTGCGTACCGCGTCGGTCGAGGTCTCATAGATCTCGAACAGGCGGTCGGTTCGGGTGAGTTCCAGCACGACTGCCGATTGCGGAGAAAGCGCGGCCAACTTGACGTCGCCATCGCGCTTTGCGGCTTCCGCCATGCAGTGCAACAACATGTCCACACCGGTGACATCGAGTTGCTTGACCTGCGAGAGGTCAAAGACCACCTGCGGACGGTCGGCGACCAGCAACGGCTTCACTTCGCGGAGAAAGCTTCGTGCCTGTTTCAGGTTCACGCGTTCAGGAACACGCATTACGATGACGGGCCTACTCGTTTCCATATCTCCTCGCGGCAATCAGGTTAGGGGAGAATTCGCGTTGTGCAGGCGCTCCATCCTCAAGTTTGGTGGACTTCAATGCCGCGGAATGTGCGTTAATAGCTTCCGGCAAAGTAGCAGGCTGTGCATCCGAATCCTTCGAGATGAGACCGCGTGCAAACACCCTGGGCAGATACATTACGAGTCCGAGGGCGGAGGACAAGGCCCTGATCGGCGCACTACTTACAGTGCTGATCAGCTTTTCATCCACGATCTCCACCTCGACTTTGCGTCGCAGGTTGGCGATACGCCGCAGGCCGACGACGGAATGAGCAACGTCCAGTGCGGCTCCGATCGAAGTCTGTGGAAGGATACTGGAATTTTCGATGACGGTACCGCAATCGATCAGCGAATGATGCTCGACGACCGTGCCGCGGGTAAGCACCGACATGGCGCGGACACGGCTATGGGCGCCCAGAAAGGCTGGCGCAAGCACACGCGCCGACTTGTGTATGTGCGCGCCTTCGCCAGTCCAGACGCCGGGCTTGATCTCTGTTCCGATGGGCTTGAAGCTTGCCTTGCCGCCAAATGCGTCCAGCGCAAGACGGCGGAAATCCGCAGCGTTCTCGAGACGATTCACATACCCGTGCAGTTTGCACTGAATGGGATCGTCGCGGAATTCGCGCAGCTCATGGCGGAATAGAAATGCCGCATCGTTGCGACGAGAGGCGGTGATGACATAGGCGTCGAGCGGATTGCCATCGGAATCACAGGCACTGCTGACGCGGTTGTGACGGTCGAGGTGGCACTGGATCAGCTCTTCATAATCCAATTCCGCGTAGGGGCCGATGCGCACCACGAGTATCAGCTCTGCCCCGGTCTGCGCCAGGTCACTGAAAGCAACTTCGGCGGCGCGCCAGAATTGTGGACCCTCGTCGTGTGTCCACTTAAGGTCGGGACGCAGGGAACCGCGCGCCAGAGGCGCAGTCGCGGGATCGACTTCCGAAACGACAGAGGCGCTGATGACGCCCACGCGTTCCAGATGTTTCAACACGCGTCCGATGACCGGCTCCCCAAGCACGTCAAGCAGGGCGAATGGAACACCGCCCATGCGCTCGTAACCCGGCGTTTCCGAACGTCCGCCGATAAGGATCAGCGCTCTTACATCCATTGCGCCCACCTCGGTGCGGTTGCACGGAAAATCGCGGAACGCGACGGCACCCAGGAAGGGAGCCGACGGAATCGCGATATTGGATCCAACGCTCGCTTGCGCTTTTGCAAATCGAAGGAGCGCAAATACTGCCGCATGATCTGGGGCATGGTCTGGCGCAGGGCCGCCGAGAAATTCTGTTCGGCCATTTCGCGCTGCAGGCCGGGATCATTCAGCAGTTCAAGAATGCTTCGGGCCATGTTGCTGGGGTCGCCGGACTTGTAGAACTGTATGGCCAGCGACTCATCTTCCGCCATCTGGTGGAAGTCGGGGATATCGGCACAGATGATGGGCACGCCGAATTCGCACGCCAGGTGGGCTACTCCGCTGGAACCTGTCGCCGACGAGTAGGGCATGATCGCCACCGAGGCGCTACGGAACAATTCCTGAATATGATCTTCTTCCACATAGCCTGTGAATTCGATGCGGTCGGAACCCTTGAAGCGTGCAGCCACCGACTCGACATATCCGGGCGTCATGGGATGGTTGGAACCGGCGATCACCAGTTTCGCTTCGGGCATGGTCTCAGCCACTTCGGCGAAGGCTTCAATGAGGTTCTCCAACCGTTTGTAAGTTCCCCATTTTCCGAAGGCAAGAATGCGATGTTCAGGATTTCCGCGCCGCGAAAAATCCGGAGCTTCGGGTCGGGCGGACATGATGCCGTGCGCCCGGAAATGAACGTTTTCTCCGCGATATTTTTCAATCAAGGTGCGGCGATAGGCCGGCAACAGCACCGAAATGGAGTTCGACATCAGGAGCATGCGAGTAGCCAGCGACCCCGCCGTGCGATAGACGCGGGGAAACCGAATACCCGCATCTTTGAGGTCGATGTTGTCCATCAAGTGGTGGAGCGTGACATGGGTATAAGTTCCGGCAAGCCTGGTGAGCGCCGGAACCGCGAGTCCGCTGAAGGCAGCGAAAGGATTGTTGCCGAACGTCGAAAACAAAAGGTTGAACCAAACTACATCAGGTTTTATATCGTGTATGACGCGCAACAGACTTACCGGGTTTGATAGCTGATCGAATGACCAGCAGCGCTGGACATCGAAACCCTCCTGCTCCGGTCCTGGCTGATCAAGTTTGTCGGCCAGAATGGTCAAGCTCAGCAACGGGTCTTTCTGAAGTTCCCGAGCTATGTGGTACCCGTATTCGTTCAACCCTCTTCTAGAGGGGGGGAACGCGGTGACTAGACAAATCTTCATTGGGCCCCTCTGGCTCTTAAAACAGCGACAGTCTTACCATCGGACGGAGGATCGACTGACCGCGGCCAGTAAAATTCATGTAATTTGCGTTCTGAATCCCGAAAGAGAATCGAAGTGGATACTCGACCGGAACATCTCCCTTACCATCGTTATAGTCACGATGAAAGGGTCTTACGTAAGAGATGAGAAAACTGCTCTGCACGTTGTC
>JBBRZF010000247.1:0-3225 GCA_038236965.1 Terriglobales bacterium
CCGGCGACTCCTTCAACGTCTCGTGATAAAACGCCGTCACCTGCCGCAGCGCTTCCTGGTCGTCGGCTTCCGCCTTCACTGGCGCGTCCAGCTTCGCGGTGGTTCCCTTGCGCACCACGCGAGCATCGCCGGCAGACAGCGAAGGATGATCGGCCCGGAGCAACTCGACAGCATGCCGGAAGCTCACACCCTTGGTCTTCATCACCCAGTCGATGTTCGAGCCGCCCACATTGCAAGCCCCCAGGCAGTGCCACAGATTCGTCTTCGGCGAGATGACCAGCGAGGGCGTCTTGTCGTCGTGGAACGGGCACCGCCCGATCAATTCCACGCCGTGCCGCTTTAGTTCGACTCCGAAGCCGATCACCAGCCGCTCCAGGGGAACTTCCTTCTTTAGCCGCTCTAATTCGCTGTCCGGGATGCGCGCCATGCAAAAGCCCTCCGAAAGGGAATGCATAAGCGAATGCTGTCAACACTCTCTTATGCTATTCTTATAGTCGCATATGAGAGTGATTGAGGCAAGCATTCCCGATCCACCCTTTTATCCTGATCTCGTGAAGAAACGGGTTCCGGCCGAGTTGAAGTTCCATGAGCGCCTCATTGCCCTCCGCAAGGAGCGCGGACTGACCCAGGTGGCTCTGGCTGGCTTGGTCGAGATGCATATCTCCCAGATCCGGCGCTATGAAAGCGGTCAGTCGCAGCCCACTTTGGACGCCATCCGCAAACTCGCGGTCGCGCTCAGTGTAAGCGCGGATATGCTCTTATTCGCCCAGGACGAACGAGGCCCTGATGACGATCTCCGGTTGCAGTTCGAAGCCGCTTCCCGGCTCGATCCGGAAGAGAAGAACGTCATCCGCTCCGTGATCGAGAGCATCGTCCTGCGCAACACCTTCAAGACGGCCGAGCGCCGCTTTGCCAATACCGATTCCGGAGTTACTCGATGATGACCGACACCCGTGAACTCGCCCACCAATTGATCGACCGCTTACCAGAGACGCAGCTTTCCGGGCTGGTGCAGTTTCTGGAAACGATCGTCGATCCGGTAGCCACCGCGTTACGCAATGCGCCGCTCGATGACGAACCGGAGACCGACGACGAAAAAGCCGCCGTCACCGAAGCCAGAACCTGGCTCCATAAGAACGGCGGCAAAGGCATTCCTCACGCCGAAGCGATGCGGCGTTTGGGATTGGAGTAGTGGAGATCGAATGGACTGAGACGGCGCTAACCGATATGGCCGGTCTCGATAAAGGCATCGCCCGCCGCGTCAAGCAATCTGTCCAGCGCTTCGCCGAAACTGGCGCTGGCAACGTCAAGCGCCTCCAGGACATCACGCCGCCCGAGTTTCGTCTCCGCGTCGGCGACTACCGCATCCGCTTTCATCAGGACAACGACACCGTGCGCATCCTACGCGTCCGCAACCGCCGCGAGGCCTACCGCTAAGGTCGTTGAACGATTGTTAAACATGCGCGCCAAAGTGTTCAACACGGAAGTGGCTTAAGCGAAGCCGCTTAGCTCCGAAAAGTGCTCTCCGTGTTCAACAACCCTTTATGTTCCACTACAGGAACTCCCCGCTGAAGCCGTGCACAAACGTGCACAAATGGGCCAAATCTGTGCACGCTGGAAATGCCTCAAAGGAAACGGGATCGGCTCAAAAACCGGGCCGACTGCGCCACACTCCTTTATGTTCCACTACCGGACTGAGATCCACTTCTGCTGAAGCTCACGCGAAAGGATGCGGTAAGAATCTGCAACCTTCTGAAACGTGCCGCGCTCATCACCGGGCGCTGAAAGATCATGGCAATCTTCTGGCGAAGATCTGAAAGAGGTGGCGTCGCACCCTAGAAGAAGCCGAGGGCGGCGTCCGGCCACTCCACCCACAGTGTTTTGCGACCGCCGCGCCAGTCCTCGGGAGCACCCGGGATCGCTCAGGCTTATCCCTCGCCCCTCACTCGCCTTCGCTCCCGCATTTACCTCGCTTTCGCAGCCATCGTTCGATACGGGCAACCTTCGCCACTTAGCCTGATGTTGAGTTTGAACTCAGGCCCCCGGACTCGTAGCGCCACCCAACCCGTTCCGTGTTCCCATTCAAATACTGCAACCAAGTGTTTCGACGACGCCTGGGGTAGCCGCCACCTCATGATGCACTCCTGCAGAACGTTTCCGTCCAAGAAGTGCGATGCCATTGATTTTACATTCGCCGGAACGCCATTTTCGAGGACGTCAAATTCGTACGTTGCGCCGAAGTTCGCATGAGCGCGCATGATTCCCTCCGAAAGCGGCGGCCTGCAGAACTCAACGTCTTGGGCCATCGCGGCGAGGGAAGTCCACACCGCAAGCGATAATGCCAACACCATGCAGTTCCACATCTTCGTCCCTCGATCGGTCACCTTTGCTGGTTAAGTTCCTTTGTATGGTCCTGGATAGCCTTGATCTTCTTGTCTACGGGGCCTCCATCATCATGCTGGTATCCTTTAGCAGGCTTTCCTTGCGCCATCGGCAGCGCGTGACCGTACAACTCATGCGCTGTCACGACGACCAACTCCTGCTTCGGCTCCTGCGCTGTCGCTCCGGCGCCGTCCGCTACCGTGACCCTCACATTGCCCGACGGGGATTCCGTTGCTGTTTGAGTAAAGCCGTCGTAAACGGTGGGTATACCACCCGGCGAATCAGCCTTCTCGTACGTGAACGCCAAGCCAACAATGCCCGCTGGTGCGCCCCCAACCACTGAGCTACCAGTAGTGACCTCGATGGTCTTGTCTAGACCGACCGCCTGCTTCAGCATGAGGAAATTTGAATCGCCATTCTTGATAGCACCTATGGCACTCCGGTCCAGCGCACCATTCTTGTCCGCCACAATCTGGGAGCGGATCTCTTTCGGCACGGTGTTCCTGATTCTTTCGAGTGCAAGTGGCGTTAGAGCTCTGACCTCACTACCGTCGGGATCGACGAATGAAAGTGGGTTATTTCGTGTGTAGGTGTAAAGATTCCAGCTTTGCGGATTGGTAGCGTGTTGATCTGCGAACGGTGCATCTGGACTCGTAAACCGCCCCTGCGCCGCCGAGAAGTACCGAGCGCCGAAGTAATCCAGCCCTGATTCTGTGTCCCGTTCCTTGCCGGTGAACCCGGTCACTTATTCTTCGGCGTCTCGCTACAGAGTTCCAGAAGTATGATGACCCAATTCGAACTCACATTTTGCTTACGCCTTGGGTCTCTGGCATCAGTGGCGAA
>JBBRZF010000248.1:0-3138 GCA_038236965.1 Terriglobales bacterium
AATACCGTTCACTTAAGGCCATCCCATCAGCCCAGAGGACCGCTTGCTGACGCGCGCGGCTCGGAAGTTTTGTAGCGTTTCCGAGCCGCGCACGTCAGTGAGCGGTCCTCTGGGCATGTAACAGCATTGGGGCTAGACGTTCACCCAGCCGCGCGACAGGTGGCTCTTCAGCACCCGGTCGAGCAGGATCATGCCCTTCAAACCGTCGCGGAATGTCGGGTATTCGACCGGCGCGGACGGATCGGCTACCTTGCGATAGAAGCGCTTGTAATTCTGCTTGTGCGCGTCGTCGTAGCCTTCGCTGTGGCCGCCCGGCAGATCGGCAAATCCTTTCGCCGCCCCGCCCAGTAATGACGGGTCCTTGATGATGATTTTGTTCGGATCGTTGCGCTGGCCGATCCAGAGTTCGTCTGGCCGTTCCTGGTTCCAACTCACGCCGCCCTTGGTTCCATAGACTTCGAACTGGAAGCGGTTCTTATTGCCGGCTGCAACCTGGCTGACGGTGAACGCGCCGCGGGCGCGGTCGCCCATGTGGATCATCACTGCGCCCCAGTCGTCGGTATCGATATCCACTTCGTCGTAATCCTCAGGCTGAAGGGTCTTGCCGGCAAATGTTTGGATGGCCACCTTGGGCTTTTTGCGTTTCTTGTGGAAAGTCTGCAGATCGGCGCACAAAGAGGTGATAGAGAGGCCGGTGACATGCTGGATCATATCCATCCAATGCGAGCCGATGTCGCCCATCGCCCGTAGCGCTCCGTTCTCGCTCGATACCAGACGCCAGTTGAAATCGGTGTCATAGAGCAGCCAGTCCTGCGAGTAGGTGCCCTGAACATGGAGGATCTCTCCCAGTTCTCCCGACGAGATCATATGCCGCACGTGCTGCACTACGGCATAGCAGCGCAGATTGTGGTTGGTGCAGTTGGCGAGGCCGAGCTTGTCGGCGAGATCGGCCAGTTCCTGCGCTTCGGCGACATTCATCGCCAGAGGCTTTTCGCAGAGCACCGCCTTGCCTGCCAAGAGTGCGGCCTTCGAGATGGGGAAGTGCTGATTGTTGGGGGTCAAGACGTGAACTGCGTCGATGGTAGGATCGGCGAGCAGGGTTGTGTAATCGCCCGTGGTCCGTTCGAGGCCGATGGCGGCTCCGAAATCGCGGGCCATTTCATCGTTTAGACCGGCCACGGCTACCAGTTCGACGTTCGGGATGCGGCGGATGTTTTCGGCATGCACGCTTCCCATGAATCCGGTGCCGATGATGGCGGTTCTGACTTTGCGCATAGTTTGGTGTGGTTCCTTTCGAATAGATTAAAAAATAATGCCTCCCCACACTGTATCGCAAATACTGGTAGACTGGTAACTACTTGATTTGTAACCTCGAGCAATGAAGCTCCGCATTCGACTTGGCCCTGGCAGCAAGCGCCAGCCTACAAACCGTAAGAATATGCGAGTCGCGCTCGCGTTTGCGGCACTTTTGAGGCCCGCATCGCTGATGGCGTTCGCATTAGGCCTGTGGCGAATCGGGTCCGATATGGGTATTGCCGGAGAGTTTCCAATTCAGGAAGGAATGTTTTCGCACTGGCAAGTGTGGGTGGCCACGGGCTTTGCTTCAGAGCTTTGCGCGTTCCTTCTCAACCGCTATGGTATGACGGAAACAGATCCGGAAATATGAAAACTGCTCTTTTTCTCCTTCTCCTTTCTCCCTTGTCGTTTGGCTGGGGGCCGGAAGGTCACCACGCGGTGGCGCGATTAGCCCAAACACGACTGAACGCGAAAGCAAGCGCGGCGGTTAGAGATCTGCTCGGCGGTTCCATGGTGGAAGTCTCCACCTGGCCCGACGAAATCCGTTCTCAGCGCCGCGAGACTGGGCCTTGGCACTACATCAACATTCCTATCGATGCGGCGCGCACGCGAAGCGCGGACTACTGCCCGAAGGAGGGTTGCGTCGTTTCGAAGATCGATGATTTTGTGAAGACGCTCAAGACCAGCACGAATCGCGCCGAGCGCACAGAGGCGCTAAAATTCCTCATCCACTTCGTTGGCGACATGCACCAGCCGCTGCACTGCGGCGATAAGAAAGATCGCGGCGGCAACGACACCAAGGTCGTCTACTTTGGTCAGGAATTTAATCTGCACCGCATCTGGGATTCGGACCTGCTCGCGCGCATGGACAAAGACGAAGATCACCTTGTGAAGAGCTTGAAACCCTCATGGTGGGCAGGTTGGAGATTATCGAGAGGCAGCGTCGATGACTGGGCGTGGCAATCGCGCGACATCTCACGCGATTTCGCCTATAAAAAGCTGACGCCGCAACTTTCAGATGCCTACCAAAAATCGGCGGAACCGGCGATTCGGCTGCAATTGCGGCGAGGCGGCATCCGGCTTGCGAAGCTGCTTAATGAAACGCTTGGAAAATAAATGAAACTCATTCGAACTGGTATCATCTTAGCCGCTATTTTGGCGGCGGTATACTTCTATACGCCCGCCCGGTTGAGAGCAATGGTTCTGCTGGGCCGCAGCCCCGATTGTCCGATGGAGCGCGCGGTGCAGAGCGATGCGGAACTGCAGCGGCAGATTCAGATCAAGGACGAATTGCTGTACAACAGCAAGAAGCTGGAAACCGACGCCAAAGGATATGAGCTTTGGCGGACGCCGAAAGGTACGTGGTGGATTCCCAAGGGCAGCCACTTCGTTCTCCCCTTCAACCTTGCCGAACAGTCGCGGAAGATTTACGGCACCGGCGAGCGCTTCGTGCATCCCGGAGATGTTGTGCTCGACTGCGGGGCGAATATCGGTGTGTTCACCAGGGAGGCGCTCGATGCGGGCGCGAGGCTTGTCATCGCCATTGAGCCCGCGCCGGAAAACATCGAATGTTTACGGCGTAACTTTGAAAAAGAGATCGGCGCGGGGAAGGTGATCGTCTATCCGAAAGGCGTCTGGGATAAGGACGATTTCCTCACGCTCAATGTTGATCCGAACAACTCCGCGGCGGACAGTTTCGTCATTCAGCGCGAAGGGGCGCAAGGCATGGTCAAGATGCCGTTGACTACCATCGACAAACTGACGGAAGAATTGAAGCTGGAGCGCGTGGATTTCATCAAGATGGACATCGAGGGAGCGGAGGTTAAAGCGCTGGATGGCGCG
>JBBRZF010000249.1:0-2974 GCA_038236965.1 Terriglobales bacterium
CACTGCCGCCAAGGCCGGCTCGCAAGCCCGCTTCGATTGGGATGGCGCTGCCCAGCTCAGCCCTAAATACAAGTTCGACCAGTTCGTCATAGGCAATGGAAACCAGTTCGCCCACGCCGCCGCGCGTGCCGTCGCCGAGCGTCCTTCCAAGGCTTACAACCCGCTCTTCCTCTACGGAGGAGTCGGAATGGGAAAGACCCATCTCATGCAGGCCATCGGACACGAAGTAAAACTCCGCCAGCCCGAAGCTTCCATCTGCTATCTCTCGGCCGAGAAGTTCACCAACGAGATGATCAACTCGTTGCGCTACGAAAAGATGTCCACCTTCCGCGACAAGTACCGCACCGTGGACGTCCTGCTCATCGACGATATCCAGTTCCTAGCGCAGAAAGAACGTACCCAGGAAGAGTTCTTCCATACCTTCAATGCGCTACACGAATCCATGAAGCAGATCGTCATCGCCTCCGACCGTCCTCCCAAGGAGCTCGCGGAAATCGAAGATCGCCTGCGCAGCCGCTTCGAATGGGGCCTCATCGCCGACATTCAACCGCCCGACCTCGAAACCAAGGTAGCCATTCTCCAAAAGAAGGCCGAAAGCGAGCGCGCACAGATTCCTAACGACGTCGCTCTCTTCATCGCCTCCAACATTCGCAGCAACGTCCGCGAACTCGAAGGCGCTCTGATTCGCCTCATGGCCTACGCTTCGCTCACCGGCGCCGAGGTCAACCTCGCCACCGCGCAGTCCGTGCTCAAGCAGTTCATCGACCAGCAGACCCGCAAGGTCACCATCGAGTCCATACAAAAATCCGTCGCCGAACAGTTCGGACTTCGCCTCACCGAGATCAAGGCAAAGAACAATTCTCGCGCCATCGTCTATCCGCGCCAGATCGCCATGTACCTCGCCAAGCATATGACCGAAGCTTCCTTGCCCGAGATCGGACGCCAGTTCGGTGGCAAGCACCACACCACCGTCCTCCATTCCGTGGACAAGATTGAAACCGTCCGTAAAGAGGACAAAGATTTGAACAGGCTGCTCAATAAACTTACAGAGACTCTGAGCAGCTAAAATGCGGTTTAGCGGTAGATTTCCACTTTGCGAGGCGGTTTTCTCATCAACGCATGTGGAACGTTTGTGGAAGCGGTGCAAGACCGGGTGTCAATCAATAGTTAGTATCCAGTCATGCACCGTCTACACCGGAATTGGTGGTTTCAATCCGAAGCCCGGTGTAAGCTCAGGAGCAGTGGATTTGCGGTTTCAGATACGATTTCCACTTTTCCGAAGCGCCTACTGTTACTACTGGTTTAATTAACTTTTCTTTTGATATAAGACAGAGCAGTAACGAGCAGCCTCAAAGCAGGCGCTCTACAGGGTGACTTATGGCAGCTGATGCAGGCATTGCACAGGGGACAACGATGGAGATCACGGTCAGCAAGTTCGACCTCCTTAAGGAACTCACGGCAACCCAGGGCGTTGTCGAACGCAAGACTACAATCCCCATCCTTTCAAACTTTTTATTCGAAGCTTCTGGTGATCGCCTCTCCATCACCGCCACCGATCTCGACCTAAGCCTGCGCACCTCGTGTCCGGCTAAAGTCAAAAAAGAAGGCTCCTGCACCATTCCCGCCCGTCGCCTTTACGACTACGTCAAACTACTTCCCGACGGCGAAATCTCCATGAAGCTGTTGGAGAACCACTGGGTCAACATTCGTTCCGGCCGTTCCAACACGAAAATGGTCGGCATGGCTCGCTCCAATTTTCCCAGCCTGCCCATGTTCCCCACCGCCGGCGTCGTAAAGATTCCCGCCGAAGCCTTGCGCAAGATGATCTCAAAAACCATCTTCGCCATCTCCAACGAGGAATCGCGTTACACCCTCAACGGCGCGCTCATGGTCCTCAAGGCTGATTCCATGATCATGGTCGCCACCGACGGACACCGCCTCGCTCACATCGAACGCGGCAACACTCCCTTCGATGTCAGCGGCGAACTCAAAACCCTCGTCCCCAAAAAGGCGATGGCGGAATTGATGTCCCTGCTCAACAACGCCGACTTCGAACACATCGAATTCGCCAAGGACGAGTCCACTCTCTTCTTCCGCACCGGCGGACGCCTCCTCACCTCGCGCCAGTTGACCGGACAGTTCCCCAACTACGAAGCCGTTCTCCCCAAGGAAAACACCCGCCACGTCATCGTCAGCAGCGCGGACTTCAGCTCCGCCATCCAGCGCGTAGCCCAGTTTGCCGACGAACGTTCCGGCGCCATCCGTCTCCGCATAGAAAAGCACGACCTGCGCATCTCCTCCTCCAGTACGGAAACCGGCGAGTCGGAAGACTCCATCGAGACCGGATACGAAGGCGAACCGATGATGATCGGCTTCAACTCCCAATACCTCATCGACTTCCTGAAAGGCAGCGACTCCCCGGAAATCCGCCTCGAATTCAAGGACGCCCAATCCGCCGGACAAATGCGCCCCGAAACCACCAGCGACGAATTCAAATATCGCTACGTAGTCATGCCCATGCGCATCTGACCAGGCAGTTTTAGTTCTGCAGTTTCGGTTCTGGAATTTTGCTTCTGCAGTTTTGGTTCAAAAAAAAGGTACCCTCTAAGCGGGTACCTTTCTTCTTGCCACCAATCTCGTCATCTCGACCGCCGAAAATTCCTGAAATCCGTGGAGTCGAGTGAGAAGCCAACGGGGTGGATGCGAGAGTTGGTGCGTTCCCAGCCTGGCTTGCGTGGGCCCGGACGCCTTCGTCCGTGGCGGGCGAGCGCATCAACATAGAGCCTGGTTTGCGTGGGCCCGGACGCCCCCGTCCGTGGCGGGCGAGCGCATCGACATAGAGCCTGGCTTGCGTGGGCCCGGACGCCTTCGTCCGTGGCGGGCGAGCGCATCGACATAGAGCCTGGTTTGCGTGGGCCCGGACGCCCCCGTCCGTGGCGGGCGAGCGCATCGACATAGAGCCTGGTTTGCGTGG
>JBBRZF010000250.1:0-2903 GCA_038236965.1 Terriglobales bacterium
AAGAAATCGTGCTTTGGGACACGTTGCCCCTCCACATCCAGGAGGGAAAGGAAACCACGCATTCGTTCTGTCTTCCCGACATCCTGCCCAATCAGACCAACGCAGTATCGACCGCACAGGTCCGCCTCCGTCCGGAGGCGGTTGTCCGGAAGGATTCCGGCCGCTACGTGCGATTCGATCGGATGAACATAGCATTCAAAATCCCGCACATTACCGGCTCTTTTGTTGGCGTGGGTGGCGGCCCCCAGTTTAGCTACATGGAAGTCGGGCTCGACACGGCCGGCGATTTTAAGGAGGGGCAAAAGACTGTGTTAGGCAAGATTTCCGGGATCGACGACGAAAGCGCAGTCTTTGTAGTGATTGCCCTCAAGATCCTCGATTAGCGGAACACCAGGATTTGGACACTCCTTCGCGCGTACCGGAGACCTGGATGACAATAAGATAGCTCAATAAATTTTAGGCCAGATCCGCGTCAGACACTTCTATGGAAGCCAAGCACGAAGTAGTGTCCATGAACCGAAAGGTCGCTCAGTCCTTCCTCATCGCAGTGTCGCTCCTCACTAGAGTCCTTGTCCTAGGTATTATAGTTGGAATGAGTCAAGTTTAGGCAACCAGCCGTTCCTCATGGCAGCATGTGTCGATGGTTGCGGTAAGCCTGTCGAAGGCAAGGCGTAGCGGTGTGGGGATGGGAGGTGCGAGTCCCGGAATGATCTCGGCGAGTTTCGGCCGCAGCAGGCGCGTATAGGTCCGGGAGAAGAATAAGGCGACGCGCAAACCCTCGGAGGTGAGTTGATAGCGGTGGCTGTGCGGAATCCGTTCGATAATGCCGTGAAGCCGGAGCCGGCGGAGGTCGTAAGTCATCTTGCCGATGGGATAGTTGGCTGGATCGAGGCCCAGCAGGTGCGCCAGTAACGGGCGTATTTCCTGATTGGTGAACCCACGGAGATGGAGGCTGAACACGGCCAGGACGGCGAACAAGGCTTGCACGCGCTTATCGCCGAAGCGGAGCCCGGCGGCGCGCTGCCCTGCTACTTCGATGGGACGTACTACTTTCTCAAATGCGTCTTCACCGATCGAGCAATCCTGAGAAACTTTCTGGACGTCCAAGAGACGCCGGTTGGCTTGAAAGCCGATCTGCCGCAACGCGGGCAGATTCTTGAGCAACTTGCCGATGCCGAAGTCGCGCGTGTTGTTGATGGTGGTTTCGGTGCGCAACGCCCGGCCTTCCTTGTGATACTGCTTGATACGTGTGTTCTTATAATCGACATGCAGCGAGGGTATGACCCCGTTAGTAATGACGCGCGTCCGGAACCGGCCGGGTGTCTTTTTGCTGACCCGGCGGTTGAAGATCAACTGCACTTGACTGGGCCTGCCGATATCCAGATTCTCGCGGATCACTTCCTCAAAGAACACCCGGCCCGTGGTAGGGCGATCCAGCACCTGAGTCAGAGAGAACTCGGCCTGGAGGATGGAAACCTGATACCGGTATCCCGCCTTACGATCGGCGGCGGTGTAGGGATGCGGCAACAAGCGTAGCCACTTGCGCAATAACGCATCGATCTTTTCCGCGCTGAGTCCGTGGCAGATCGATTGCAGCCGCTTCGGGTCCTCGCAACTCAGCACTCCATTGTCCAGAGCCTCAAACCCGATGTTCTTCTTCGCCAGTTGCTGCTTGGCGTACTCATGCCCGTTGATACACAGTTTGGCCGTATAGGGGAAATAGCTGCTGAACTTCAGAAAGAAGGGGCCGAAGTCGCGGTCCACGCAGTAGATGTAAAACTGATTAACCATCGCTGTCGAGCGCACCAGCCAGGGGTAGGTCGCTCCGCTTGTTTCGTTCTGCCGCCGTTCCGTGCGAAATACGGAGGTCTTTTCTTGAGCCTTGCCGATGAACACTACGCCCTCCGGCTTGGTGAACTTCTTCCTTTGCTCGGCGGCGATATCGTCTTTGCGTTCCCCCTTGCGAAACTGAATCACCGGAACCTGCTCTCGTTTGGCGAACTTCTCCAGGGCTGCCACGAACGCCTTGCTGATCGGATCCATCAGAACGCTGGAAGCAAACCGATGACCCAGGTGGAACCGAAAGAACGTCGCCACTCCCTGTTCCCGCTGCAACTGGGGCACGTACACATTCAAATACATCCGGTCGATCCCTTCCACTTCCAGGGTGACGTGCTTATTCAGCACTTCGGCAACGCTGCGTGGTACGCTCATTCTCGGCTCCGGTTGACACCGGTCCTTCGGGACCACCTACCGCTTTGCGGTCCAATGAAGGAACCGCTTTCCGGTTCCTTGCTCGGCCGGGGCCAATTCTCAGATTATCTGCCATCTCCCGGATTCGACGAAAATATATCTTGTCGGTCTGAGGCGGAGCCTCGTTAGAGTTCAAGGGCTGGTTTCACGATCAGACGTAAATGCACCAGCGCCGGCTCAGCGGTAAAGGATCCGTCTCGGTCTATTGGTCTTCCTACAGGAACGATGAGTTCTGCGGAATCGATGTCCCCATCACCTTAGCCAGGAGGTCCTTGTTCGTTTGCGTCAACTTGGTATTCGAGAATACCTTCTCGGCCGCGAGCCCCATGCCGCCCGAGCCGTGAAGGGCGTTCCCCATCTTCAGCAAATTGTGCATGGCCTCGTGGAACGCGAGAACCGCGAGGGCACGGGCAGGATTTTTATCCTTGGCAGCGACTGAGATGTAGACCTCGGAGAGGTTGCCTGCGGTGCTGACATGAGTCGTCCCGGCATTTCCCAGCGGGGCTTTGGGTTTGATCTTTCGGATGAGGCTACTTGTCTTCTCATCCACGAAGTAAATGAGCAGCGAAGTATTGCTGACGCTCTGCGGGTCCCACCAGAAGTCGGAGTCGCCAAAGGGACAGGCGGCCCGCTGGCAAACTTCATCGAAG
>JBBRZF010000251.1:0-2897 GCA_038236965.1 Terriglobales bacterium
AGGGCGATATCCATGCGCGCGTGACATCAATGGTCCAATCGGGCGAAGCAGGCGAGCTTCGGTTGTGATTTGCCCGTGGGCAAGAACGCCGCTTCCTGGGCCGGAAAGGCGCCACCCCATGGGTGTGGTGATTGGCTAATTTTGGCGAGCAAAGTATGGCAATTCCTCGCGAGCGCCGAAGAACCGAGCCTCGGTTCCTAGTGAATGCCCAGTGGGATCGGCTGGCATTCGCAAATGCTAAATCGTTCAAAATGACAGACAGATCCGCACACCCTCCAAAACACTCCGTTAAGAGGCGGCGAAGTCGCCCTTTTTGCCGAATAAATCGATGGGGGGTAACCTAAGCTGTTGAAAAAAAATGGAGCGGGAGACGGGGTTCGAACCCGCGACGTCCAGCTTGGGAACTTGGGCAGCGATTGAAAATAAAGAACATGGCGCCCACAGCGGTGAATACAGGCACAAGGAATTCAGCAACTTCCGCCGCTCCACCACCAAACCGCCTCTTAATGGAGTGAAATTGGAGTGGAGAGTACACGCAACGATACACTCGAAACGCAAGCTAAATTCCGGTAACGGACTCTTCAGGGACTGCCGCAGGCGCTCTGGAACAAATCAACAACGGGCGTTATCCGTCAACCCGAAGCCGCAGCGTTGCCCACCTCCGGACAGCGCGTGATGCGACCGGTCGCCCAAAAGCTTGGTTCGGCTGTTCATCGTCAGTTAACCCAAGTTCGTCACGGCTCCCTCGATTTCCGCAATTTTGAGCAACCGCCAGCATGCAAGTGATTGAACCGCCAAGGACGGTTTTCTGAAATCCAATGTAGTGTAGACCAACCCTCTTGTACGCGCGTGCGTCTCATGACAACATCACCGCAGAATGTTTTTGCGGCCGAACCGCCGAACCAAGGACGGCAAAGACCACAGCTACTGGTCGCTGGTCGAAACCGTGCGCACCGTCGACGGTCCTCGCCAGAAGACGCTGTGCTATCTCGGCGAGTTGAACGACTCGACGCAGGTTCGCTGGCTCAAGACCATTGAGGTATTCAACGAGCAGGGCGAAGCACAGCAACTGAAGCTTTTTCCCTCGCACGTCGAACCGCCGGCCGATGATCCCCAAGTCGCGCGCGTGCTGCTGAATCGAGTGCGACTGGAGCGAACCCGGCAGTTCGGCGCCTGCTATCTGGGCCTGGAACTTTGGAAGCGTCTGCAGTTGGACCGCTTCTTCGAGTCCACAGTGGATTCCGAGTATGCGGAAGTGCCTTGGTCGCGTGTCGCCGCTTTACTGGCGATCAACCGCTTGTGTGCGCCAGGTAGTGAGTTGGCGATCGAAGAGCGCTGGTATCCTTCGACCGCCCTCGATGATCTGCTGGGGATTGAGGAAGGCAAAATCAACGACACGCGCCTGTACCGCTGCCTGGATCACATCCTGCCGCAGAAGACCAAGCTGGAGCAGCATCTCAAACAGCGCTACGGAGAACTGTTCGGAGCCGAGTTCGACGTCCTGCTCTACGATCTGACCAGCACTTATGTAGAGGGAGCTGCGGAGAAGAATCCGATGATGCGCCGCGGCTATTCACGCGACCACCGGCCTGACTGCGAGCAGATGGTGATAGCGTTGATCGTCAACAGCGAAGGATTCCCATTCAGCTACGAGACGTTCGACGGCAACCGGGCCGACGTATCGACGATGGAAACCATTCTGCGGATGGTGGAACGTAAGTATGGCAAGGCGCGGCGCATCTGGGTCATGGATCGTGGCATCGTGAGCGAGGAGAATCTGCAGGCGATCCGCCGCCGCGGCGGCCAGTATCTGGTGGGGACACCGCGCAGCCAGATGAAGCATTTTGAAAAAGAGCTGCTGCAAGACAACTGGACGCGGGTGAGACCGGAAGTGGAAATCAAACAGGTGGCCATTCCACAAGGCGAGGAGACCTACGTCCTATGCCGTACGGCGGGCCGCAAGGAAAAGGAGAAAGCCATCCGGAATCGTTTTTCGACTCGGATGGAAGATACGCTGAACGGGCTGGCCAAGGCCATTGCGACGGGCCGGCTGAAAGATCGCCACAAAATGGAGCGGCGGCTGGGGCGGATTCAGGCAAGGCATTCCCAAGTGAACGATCTGTACCAAGTGGCTCTCCGCGACACCCCCGACGGAGTGCGTCTGATTTGGGAGCTGAAAGCAGACCGCAAGGACTGGCGCGAGTTGCGCGAGGGTGCCTATATGCTGCGCACCAATCTGAAAGCGGATACGGCTGAACAGCTATGGTCGCAATATATGCAATTGACTGAAGCCGAGGCTTCGTTCCGGGCTTTGAAAAGCGAGTTGTCGATTCGTCCTCTCTTCCATCAGAAGGAGCGGCGGGTGAAAGCTCATGTAATGGTGGCGTTTCTGGGTTACGCATTGTGGGTGACGTTGAAGCACGTGCTGAAGCGACGGCCGGCAATCGTTCCCGAACCTTCCCGGAGTGGAGTAAACAACGCGGAACCGTTGTCGCCGATGAAAGCGCTGGCGTTGCTGTCCACGCTACAAAGCGCAGACATTGTTCTGCCCACGACCGATACTCGCGAGATTCGCCTGCGCCGCGTGACCGAACCGGACGCCGAGCAGAAATCGCTACTGCGGCAACTCGGCGTAACTCTCCCCGAGCGGTTCGAACTCAATCGCAAATGTAGTGTAGACTCGGCCATAGCCTGAACTGATTCTGAAGGGCTTAGCTGATTTTTCAACATTGTCGTGACGAACTTGGAGGGCTAGCAGACACGCGATACACGCCTTTGAAATCCGCGCCGCTGCCGCCGATCAGGATGACGCCCGCGCTGCCCCAGGTGCCGCTGGAAGGGTTCATAGGCAACTCGCAAATTACTTGCGGCGCGCCCCCGGCGACGGGGATCT
This sequence comes from Terriglobales bacterium, assembly GCA_038236965.1. Lineage (GTDB taxonomy): Bacteria > Acidobacteriota > Terriglobia > Terriglobales > Acidobacteriaceae > JBBRZF01. Next base: position 2,894 of record JBBRZF010000251.1, read on the forward strand.
TGTA
>JBBRZF010000252.1:0-2772 GCA_038236965.1 Terriglobales bacterium
GCGGCGGGGAAGAGGAATACCTCGGTGGCGATATTCTCGGGAGCGACTTCGCCACGGTTGACTTCGGGCGAGTTGTACCAGAAGGACGCGCTCTCGGTCTCCACCATCTCGCGCACGACGAGCCACTTCAGCTTGGTAAGGGCAGAGCGTTGCAGTCGGGCATTGGGTGCGCCGACGGCGGGGTTCTGGCCCATGATGAAGAGGCCTTCCATCTTGCCGTCCTGCATGTCGAGCCAATAGCCAAAGTGCGAATGGTCTCCTGTTACGCGCGGCAGCAGGTCGAATCCCCAGTCGTTTTCTTTCTGCGCGCTGGGGCCGTACCAGGCCTTCATCAGGCTGACAAAGTAATTCTCAAAGCTCCACCACAATCCTTTGTCCGAGCGATGCCGATGGATGTAGTCGCCGAACTTGTTGGCCTTGGCGTTGAGGAAAGGCATGGGCAGATATCCCGGCAGGATGTCGTAGAGGGTGGGAATATCCGTGGATCCCTGTATGGATGCATGACCGCGCAGGGCGAGGATGCCGCCGCCGGGTCGTCCGATGTTGCCTAGCAAGAGTTGCAGGATGGCGGCTGAGCGGATGATCTGCACGCCGTTGGAGTGTTGCGTGAATCCGACGGCGTAGCAGATGGCCGCCGTCTTCTCCGGACCGGATGCAGAGGAGAACGCTTCGGCTACCCGCAAGAACTGCGCAACGGGAACGCCGCAATTCTGCTCAATGAACTCCGGCGTATATCGCGCGAAATGTCGTTTCAATACCTGATAGACGCATCGCGGATGCTGAAGGGTCGGGTCCGTGTGGAAGCCGGAGAAGTTCTCGGCTTCGCCGCCGCGGTCCTTGCCGTGGCCTCCGCCTTCCTCTGCATGTCCCGGCTGCTCCCCACTCACCGCTTTAGGCTGCGCCCCGTCGTAGAGCCACGTCTCTGGCGAATAGGCATTCTTCTCCTTATCCCATCCGGAGAAGACGCCATCCCACTCTTCTGTATCCTTGAAATCTTCGCGCAGGATCACAGGCGCATTGGTGTAGTTGACTACGTATTCGCGGAAGATGCGTTCGTGCGTCAGAACGAAGTTGATGAGGCCGCCGAGGAAGAGAATGTCAGTTCCAGCGCGCAAGGGAACCCACACGTCCGACATCGCCGACGTGCGGGTATAGCGCGGATCGACATGGATGATGGTGGCGTTATTCTTTTCGCGAGCCTCCATGACCCATTGGAATCCGACGGGATGATTCTCCGCCATGTTCGAGCCCATGATGAGGATGGCGTCGGCATTTGCTAGATCTTGCTGTGCTGTCGTGGCTCCGCCACGTCCGAAGGATGTCCCCAGACCGGGGACGGTCGAGCTGTGTCAAATGCGGGCTTGGTTGCTAATGCAAACCATGCCCAGACCTCCGGTAAATAGTTTTTTGATGAGGTAATTCTCTTCGTTATCCAAGGTTGCGCCGCCAAGATGGGCGATCGCTTTGGTCTGCATGATGGTGTCGCCATTCTCATCGACTTCGCGGAAGGTGCGCTCGCGCGATTCCCAGACGCGATCTGCGACCATGTCCATCGCCTGCTCAAGCGGAAGCTCCTCCCACTTGCGAGAGTATGGGCGGCGGTATCGCACGTTGGTCAGGCGTCCTGCATGGGTGTGCAGTTCCTTTGTGTCTGCGCCCTTGGGGCAGAGACGTCCGCGCGAAATGGGTGATTCGGGGTCGCCTTCAATCTGAATGATCTGGTTGTCCTTGTGGTAGATGAGCTGTCCGCACCCGACGCCGCAGTAAGGGCAGATGGAGCGCGAGACATTGGCATCAAAATGTTTGGGCAGCAGATTTCGGGTGGCGTCGCTCATCGCCTCTTCGCCCGTTCCGGCGATTGCGCCATTTCGTATCTGGCGCACGACAGGCCAGCGGTTGAACAGTTCCTTGAGCATCCAATAATCCTCGGAATGTATTTCAGCGGAATGCGCGATCGATGAATGTGAGAGTTTGCGGCGGCGTCATTGGTTGCCACCGTGTTGCGAGCGAGCCGGGCCTAAATAATATGCAAGCTGCGGCCATTTTGCGGGCGAGAGCCGCAGGCTATGCGAACGGAGCAGTCCTCGCGGTAAACTGTTTCCATGTTCTCCGCGCGCACAGACTGGAATCTTTCTCCCAATGCTTTTTCAGTTGCTGCGGACGCTCTCCGTGCACGCGGAGAAAAGTTCTACGACCTCACCGCTTCGAATCCCACGGAGGCAGGGTTCCACTACGACCAGCAGAGACTCATCTCAGCTCTGGCAAATCCCAACGCGCTCATCTATGAGCCTGCGGCCAAGGGATTGCTCTCCGCACGCGTCGAAGTTGCGAAGTATTACGCCGAGCAAGGAATCGCGGTCGCGACCGATGCGCTGATTCTGACGGTGAGCACGAGCGAGGCTTACACCTATTGCTTCCGCTTGCTCTGCGAGGCTGGAGACGAGGTGCTGGTGCCGGTTCCCAGCTATCCGTTGTTCGAGTTCCTGGCGCAGATACAGGATGTGAAACTCGTCCCTTACGACCTGGTTTACGACCACGGGTGGCAGATAGATTTCCAGTCGCTGGAGCGCGCATTGTCTCCGCGCACGCGAGCAGTGCTGGTGGTGAATCCGAATAATCCCACGGGTTCGTATGCGAAGGCGTGGGAGGTTGCGCGTCTGAACGAAATCTGTGCGGCACGCGAGATGGCCATCATCGCCGACGAAGTGTTTCTCGATTACGTGATCGCCTCTGACGAGCAACAGAGCTTTGCCACCAACAACGGCGCACTCA
>JBBRZF010000253.1:0-2710 GCA_038236965.1 Terriglobales bacterium
AGCAGGTTCTCTAAAGGCATCATGAAAGGCCACTCCCGGACAACGGGTACGCCAAGTTGCCGACCTCGTTGTTGGCGCGGATCCGGTAATTGACGTGAATCAGGACCAGGTCCTGCTCATCCGTCGGAGACTTCAGGATCCTGAGAGCATTGACCAGGTACATAAAGCGCCGTATCGACGTTCTCGATATCAGCGCTTGACTGTAAGCGGCTGATGAACCGCCCTTGCGTTGAAGGTTAACGGGGCGGGATGTTGGGAACGTGAGAGAAGAGAGACGTAGCTATTGGAACAAACTGATCGCGGAGCAGGAATCCAGCGGCGCGACGATTCAGGTCTTCTGCAAACAGCGGGGCATCGGAGTTCATTCCTTCTATTCGTGGCGCAGACGACTGCAGAAAGCGGCGCCAGTGCAGTTCGCGCTGTTGAAAACCGTGACCAGCCGTGGTGCCCAGGCGTCGATCGAACTGTATCTGCCCAGCGGGGAACGACTGTGTATCGGAAACGATGCGAATGTTGCGACCCTGCGCGGCGTGCTGGATGCATTGCGGTCATGATTCTCCTGCCGGCCAGCGTGCGTGTGTACCTCTGTCTTAGCCCATGCGACATGCGGCGGAGCTTCGACGGGTTGCACGCGCTGGTGCGCGATCATCTTCAGTTAGATGCATTCGCCGGCCATCTGTACTTGTTTGCCAACAAGAGGAGAGACCGGGTCAAACTCTTGTACTGGGATCGTGACGGATTCGCGATTTGGTCGAAACGGCTCGAGGAAGGAAGTTATGTTATCCCCTCTGGAGAGGCCGGCGAACCGCGATTCGAGATCACCGTGGAAGAACTGGGAGCCCTGCTGAGCGGCATTGATCTGAGCAGAGCTATGCGGCGAAAGCGGTATCAACGCGCAGCGAGGTAAAAGAGAAAAACATTTCTAAACGTCTCTGTTTCGGCTTGAAGCGGGAGCCTTTTCCGATTTATTCTAAAAGCACGCTCGTGCTCAGTGTTGATCCCAACGCGCTGCCGAAGGATGTCGACGAGTTACAGAAACTCGTCGCCGAGCTTTGCGAGAGGCTGAAGCACGAAGCTTCGGAAAAAGACAAGTACCGGAGCTTACTGCGCGAACTGCTGGACGCGCAGCGAAACCGCAAGAGCGAACAACTCTCGAAACATCAACAGACGCTGTTCGAAACGCTCTGGAAGGCTAATCAGCCCGACGCAGAGGAAGCAGAACCAGAACAGGACGCTGCACCCTCGGCCGAACAAGAACAGCAGCCCGAAAAATCTCAGGACAAGAAGCGCAGCGGGAGGCAGCCGCTTGCGCGTCACTTGGTTCGGGAGCGGGTCATACACGATCTGGCGACCTCGGAAAAACACTGCAATTGCTGCGGTAAGGATCTGCATCTGGTTGGCGAGGAAACCATCGAAAGATACGAGTTCATTCCCGCGGTGATGAAAGTGATCGAGGATGTGCGATTGAAGTACGCCTGCGATTGCACGATGAAAAGGGCGGATAAACCCGCGCAGCCGATTGAGAAGAGCACGGCCGGGGCCAGCGTGTTGGCGCAGGTGATCGTCGCCAAATTCGCGGATCACCTGCCGCTGCACCGCCAACAGAAAATCTTCGAGCGCCATGGGGTCGAGATCTCGCGCAAGACGATGGGCGGCTGGCTGGCACAATGCGGCGATCGGTTGGAATTGCTGTATGCGTCGGCCAAGAAAATTCTATTCGAATCCAAAGTGATCGGAACCGATGATACCGGCGTGAAGGTGTTGGACCCATCGCTGAATTTTGCGCGGACCGGACGGATCTGGCCCTATGTCGGGGATAGCCGCCATCCGGTGGTGGTTTACGACTACACGGCCACGCGAGGCCGGGATGGGCCGTCGAAATTTCTGGAAGGGTACAAAGGATATCTGCAGGCCGATGCCTACTCGGTGTACGATGCGTTCTTCAAACCCGCACGCGGCCTCATTGAGGTCGGATGCATGATGCACGCGCGCCGCTACTTCTTTAAGGCGTTGGACTCGGATCAGGAACACATGGGTCCGGCCTTGCATTTGATTGGGCGCCTGTACGCGGTGGAGGACCGCGCTGGTGGACTGACTGGTGAGCAACGGCTGGAACTACGCAAGCGCTTGTCGGCTCCGGTGGTGGAGAAGCTGCACAAGTACTTGCTCAAGACTCGCGATGAGGTTCTGCCGAAGAGCCCGGCCGCAAGAGCGGTACGCTACGCACTGAATCAGTGGGACGCGCTGACGCGTTTCCTAAAAGATGGCGATTTGGAAATCGACAACGGCGCCACGGAACGGGCCAACCGGGATATCGCGATTGGTCGTAACAACTGGACGTTCTTTGGAAGCGATGCCGGCGGACGAACGGCGGCTGTATTAATGAGCTTCATTGCGATGTGCAAACGAAATGAAGTCGAGCCATTCGCCTGGTTCCGTGATGTGCTGACACGGATAGCCATGCACCCGGTGAATCGGATTGAAGATTTACTGCCACACAACTGGAAAACCCTCACCTCGGCCACGAATCAAGCCTGACATCCAGATGAACATCCGAACTCGCCCACCGATTTGCTAGGGCGGTTCATCAGCCGCTTACCTTTCAAATGCCTAAGCCCGGCCGCGGCGGCAGCACTGTAAGTCCATCGCTCTTAATGTCCGGCCATGCCGCATTCGCGATGGACGGCGCGCACGGCAGGCTCCAGGCCAT
>JBBRZF010000254.1:0-2695 GCA_038236965.1 Terriglobales bacterium
CTCCATTTCCAGTTCCGTATTTCGGGCAGATCCTGACCGTTCTTGTTGATGTACTGCTTGTGTTCGATCAGCTTGTCCTTCAGTTGCTGCTTCAAGTAGATGCCCTTGTTGCCGGTCTGCGGCAGGCGATCGATGGCGTCCATTACCAAGTGGAAGCGGTCCAGGTCGTTTAGCACGGCCATGTCGAAGGGCGTCGTGATGGTGCCTTCTTCCTTGTACCCGCGGACGTGGATGTTTTCGTGGTTGGTGCGGCGATAGGTCAGCCGGTGGATCAACCAAGGGTAGGCGTGGAAGGCGAAAATAACCGGCTTGTCCTTGGGGAAGAGCTCATCGAAATCCGGGTCGCTCAGTCCATGCGGGTGCTCGCTGTGCGGTTCCAGTTTCATGAGATCCACCACATTCACTACACGGATTTTCAGGTCGGGCAAGTGCTCACGCAGGATGGAGACGGCAGCAAGCGTCTCTAGCGTTGGCACGTCGCCACAGCACGCCATCACGACATCGGGTGCAACCATCTGGTCGTTACTGGCCCACTGCCAAATGCCAATTCCTTCGGAGCAATGCTTGACTGCCGCGTCCATCGACAGCCACTTCGGGGCCGGATGCTTGCCTGCAATCACGACGTTGACGTAGTGACGGCTGCGCAGGCAGTGGTCCATCACGGACAGCAAGCAGTTCGCATCGGGCGGGAGGTACACGCGTACGATCTCGGCCTTCTTGTTTACAACGTGATCGATAAAGCCGGGATCCTGGTGGGTAAAGCCGTTGTGATCCTGGCGCCAGACGTGGGAAGCCAGCAAATAATTGAGAGAGGCGATTCTCCGGCGCCAAGGCAGGTGCGACGTCACTTTCAGCCATTTGGCATGCTGGTTGAACATCGAATCGACAATGTGGATGAACGCCTCGTAACAGTTAAAGATTCCGTGCCGGCCGGTGAGCAGATAACCCTCCAGCCATCCTTCGCACTGGTGTTCGCTGAGCACTTCCATCACTCGTCCAGCCGGTGCGAGGAACTCGTCGTTAGGTGAGGTAGCGGCGTCCCATTGGCGTTTGGTCACCTCAAAGAGCGCTTCTAGACCGTTCGACAGTGTCTCGTCCGGACCAAAGACCCGGAAGTTCTTCTCGGCGCTGTTCAGTTTCGCTACATCGCGCAGGAATCGCCCAAGCACATGCGTATCGCCGATGCCCGGCGTCCCCGGCGCGGGCACATCGACCGCATAGTCGCGAAAGGCCGGCATCCGGAGGTCGCGGAGCAACTTGCCACCGTTGGCGTGGGGATTGGCGCCCATGCGCCGGTCGCGGGTGGGTGCGAGTTCGGCCAGTTCCTGCTTGAGGCGGCCCTGCTCGTCGAAGAGTTCTTGAGGCCGGTAGCTCTTCAGCCAGTCTTCCAACAACTTCAAATGTTCAGGATGAGTCGCTGGATCGGAGAGCGGCACTTGGTGCGAGCGAAAGGTGCCTTCCACCTTCAATCCGTCAACGACCTTCGGCCCGGTCCAACCCTTGGGGGAGTTGAGAACGATCATCGGCCAGCGCGGACGCGTCAGGTTGCCGTGTACGCGCGCCTCCAATTGGATTTGTTTGATCTGTTCCACCGCCGCGTCGAGCGTCGCGGCCATCGCTTCATGCATCAGCGCAGGCTCGTGACCCTCAACGAAGTAGGGTGTCCAGCCGTAGCCTTGAAATAACTGCTCCAATTCCTCGTGGCTAATGCGCGCCAGCACGGTCGGGTTCGAAATCTTGAAGCCGTTCAGATGCAGGATCGGCAGCACCGCGCCGTCAGTTGCCGGATCGAGGAATTTGTTCGAATGCCATGCGGTAGCCAGTGGGCCCGTCTCCGCCTCGCCATCGCCGACTACACAGGCCACGATGAGGCCGGGATTGTCGAACACTGCCCCGAACGAATGGCTCAAAGAATAGCCCAGTTCGCCACCCTCATGGATCGACCCTGGGCACTCCGGCGATGCGTGGCTGGGAATGCCTCCGGGAAACGAAAACTGCAGAAAGAGCTTCTGAAGCCCCGCCTCATCCTGACTGATATCGGGATAGACTTCGCTATAAGTACCCTCGAGATACGTGTTGCCAACGACGGCCGGACCACCGTGCCCGGGGCCGGAGACATAAATCATGTCCAGATCGTACTTCTTGATCACCCGGTTCAAGTGCGCGTAAATGAAGTTTTGTCCGGGCGTGGTGCCCCAATGCCCCAGCAGCATGTGCTTGACATCCGCAAGAGTAAGCGGCCGCTTCAGGAGGGGATTGTCGTAGAGGTAAATTTGCCCAACCGAGAGATAGTTTGCGGCCCGCCAATAAGCATCCATCTTCGCGAGCAGTTCCGGAGTGAGTGTCCTCACCTTCTCTTCAGTGAGTGTCATCGTCGTCGTCATATTTCAGCTCTCCTTCCCTTTTGTGCCAATGCCAAGAATCCGGTACACCGACCTTGCAATCATCAGTTCTTCGTCAGTGCGGATACGCGAACCGTGGCCCGGCTATCGTCCGCCGAGATCACCGCCGCGGTTTCCGTATTTCGCGACTCATCCAGTCGCATGCCGAGGAAGCTCAGCCCCTCGCAAATTCGCGCGCGGACGATGGGCGCGTTCTCTCCGATGCCTCCCGCGAAGACCAGCGTGTCGAGTCCGCCGAGCGCGGCGGCATAGGCGCCAATCCATTTCTTGGTCTGGTAGCAGAACAGCGCCAC
>JBBRZF010000255.1:0-2653 GCA_038236965.1 Terriglobales bacterium
AGATTGATAAGTTCGTAGCGTGCGCGATTTGCGAGTCCAAAATCGTCGGGAGTCGCGATGCCAAACCTTGACAGGCGTTGCAGGAACGCAGCGGCAGAGCCGCTTTGCGCGAGAGCGAAGAACACACCAAGCGCAGCGCCGACGACGGAGAACGAAGTGATGCAGAGTTTCCATCGCTTCTTAACTAAAAAGAACGCGACCAGAATCAGAACGAGTTGAGGCTTGTAGCAGGTGCCGACGCCCAGCAGGACTCCCGCACTTACGTCGTGACCTTTCTCGACCAGCCAGAGTGAAATGATCATTAGTGGAATCAGGATGGAAGCGGCATTCTGTCCGTTAAGCCCGGAATGGAATGGAGTAAGCGATAGACAGAACGCGGCCAGCGCGCAGGTGCTGAGTCCGTACAGGCGGTAAAGTGCGCCAATCATAAGCATGAAGGCGACAAGCGACAACACGAGAAACAAAGTAGAGACTTGTCTCCAGGAGAGCCACGCGACGGACGCGCTGAAAGGCACAGCGGATGGCAGCGATCCGGACGTCAACATGCTTATTCTGGCGAATTCGAAGACGCCGCCGCCTTCTTTCCACATCTGATGGAATGAATCAACCGTGTACGGATTATCGCCGTGCAGCCATGCGCGTCCATTTATGTACGAACTACTGAAATCGTTGAAACCATTTGGATGGTGAATCCATCGGAGAGGTACGCGCCACAGGAAGTAGGCAAGCGCGATGAGTAGAAATATTCTGTACCGTGACATTGTCGCCGAAAGTATAGCATGGGCAATTCGGTAGGCTCGCGCACGGGAATAGAGTGGTGAATAGGCTTTTTCCGGAGCCTTGGCAGGTACAAATGCGGTGCTCTCCATGCTTCGTCAGCAGAGTTCTTCATCCAAAATTCTGTATCGCTCCCGACTCCCGGGCGTTATTGAGTTGGGACCTGCTTGCCCCGATGTTAAGGCCTTTTTGCCGAAATCTAAAGGTCAAATGCTGCCTTCGTCGTGCTATCCTCAGCAGAGTTCTTCATTCAAATCTGTGACAACTACTTAGAACTGAGTCTCGCCTTGTGCGCTGCCTGGGAGGCCGTCTTTCATGCTTCGAATCGGACTCATCGGTTATGGCTATTGGGGCCCGAACCTCGTTCGCAATTTCATGGAAACCAAGGGCGCGCAGGTGGTCGCCGTCAGCGATCTAGGCCAGCGCCGGTTAGACGCCGTTTCCCTCCGCTATCCGACGATTCGCACCACCACGGACGCGAGCGATCTGATCAATGATTCTTTGATTGACGCCATCGCCATTGCCACCCCAGTCCATACGCATTACGACCTGGCGATGAGAGCGCTACGCGCAGGCAAACATGTCTTCGTGGAAAAGCCCATTACGCAAAGTTCTGAGCAGGCAGCGGAACTGATCGAAGAGGGCGCCAAGCGCAACCTGGTGTTGATGGTGGACCACACGTTCGTCTATACGGGCGCGGTGCGCAAGATGCAGGAACTGATTCGCAGCGGACAGACGGGCGAGATCTACTATTACGATTCCGTGCGCGTGAACCTCGGCTTGTTTCAGCACGATGTGAACGTCATATGGGACCTGGCGGTTCACGACCTTTCGATCATGGATGCGCTGCTCACGGCGAATCCCATCGCGGTCTCGGCGACCGGCATCAGTCACGTGCAGGGCAAGCCCGAGAACATCGCTTTCCTGACCGTCTTCTTCGATTCGCCGGTCATCGCCCACTTGCATGTGAATTGGCTTTCTCCGGTCAAAGTTCGCAAGACCTTGATCGGCGCCAGCAAGAAGATGATCGTGTACGACGATATGGAAGCTTCCGAGAAGATCAAGGTTTACGATAAAGGCATCACGATTACGAACGACGAAAGCAAGGAAGCGCTCTACTCGACGCTGGTCGGATATCGCACGGGCGACATGTGGTCCCCGAAACTGGATGGCGCTGAAGCGCTTGCCCTGGAAGCCGCCCACTTCGTGCAGTGTATCGAGAAAAAAGAACACCCCATCACCGACGGCGAGTCTGGTCTGCGGGTGGTAAGAATTCTTGAAGCGGCTTCGCAATCGATGGCCGATCGCGGCCGCCCGGTGGAGTTGCAGAGGAGCAAAACGGCAACATGGTCCCGTTCCTAGATCTAAGAGCGCAATATCACAGCATCAAGCCGGAAATCGACGCAGCCGTCCTCGCGCTGTTGGAGAGCACGCAGTACGTTCTCGGCAACGACGTGGCGACCTTCGAAAAGAATTTCGCTGCCTATAGCGGAAACGTGAAGCACGGCATCGCCGTGAATTCCGGCACCAGCGCCTTGCACCTGGCGTTGCTCGCTGCCGGTGTTGGCCCGGGCGATGAAGTCATCAGCGTTCCATTCACCTTTGTCGCCACTACGGCGGCCATCGACTACACGGGCGCACGCACGGTATTCGTAGACGTCGATCCGGTGTACGCGACCATGGACCCGGCGCAGGTGGAAGCGGCCATCACGCCGCGCACCAAGGCCATCCTCCCCGTGCATCTGCATGGCGGTCCGGCGGACATGGATCCCATATTGGCGATTGCACGCAAGCACAACCTGGTCGTGATTGAAGACGCAGCGCAAGCGCACGGCGCGGAATACAAGGGACGCCGCTGCGGAAGCATGGGCGACAT
>JBBRZF010000256.1:0-2633 GCA_038236965.1 Terriglobales bacterium
GTTCACCCGCCTGCTCGGTTCTTCACGCGATTCCGGGGAATGATGGCTGGGGCGTCATGAAAAATCATCCAAGTAAATCGGCGTTCCGCCCAATTCGATAAAAGGCCTTTCACCGATGATCTCGATGTTGATGCCGTCGGCAAAAACTAAATAGAGTCTCGCGCCAACCCTACGCTTGAAAGGTAAGGGGATTATTTCGTGGCGAATGCCACCAACCTCCAGGAACCCTTCCGATATGGTACTGGGCAACGATGGCAATCGTCCCGGTGCGCCCACACCGGAGAGCACTAGCTGCGCCTCCTGACTCCATCCAGTACCGCGATCTTTACCCGGGGTACCCTTGGATTTGTGGATATATGCATGTGAGAAATAAATCGTGGCCACGCCGTCCAGCACCTCAATCTGGCTCACGCGAGAATCATGCAACTCCAATCCGCTTCTCAATGTGGATTCCGCCGATGTCGGATCTATTAAGGGGCGGAATCCCTTAGGACTTCGCTTTCTTCGAAGGTTTCGCCTTGCCAGAACTGTTGAGGGAGACGGCTAGGCGAACCAGCGCCTTGAAGGCGGACTCGTCAACCTCTTCTCCTTCGTGTATGTCGATCGCGCGGCGTACGTTTCCGTCGAGACTCGCGTTGAAGAGACGTCCCGTATCCTCCAGAGACGCGCCCTTGGCGAAGGTAAGCTTCACGACGCTCTTGTACGATTCGCCCGTGCAGATAATGCCGTCGCACGACCAAACCGGAGTGCCCATCCACTTCCATTCCTCGACGACGTCCGGCTCTGCCTCCTTGATGAGCTTGCGCATTCTGCGCAGGGTTTCCCCGCGCCAGTCACCTAGTTCTGCGATTTTTTTCGAGATGAGCTCCGATGCCGACTGGCCTTCGCCCGCGTCCGACTTTTTCATGTTCTCATCCTAGAATTTCCAGATACATTTCAATTGCAAGATATGGGAGGATAGATGTTAGCTGTCATAGTGCGCGAGCGCTTTATACGCCTTCCCGGCCGCGTTAAAAAACAGTACTTCGGTTGCGTGCTTACCCAACACCGCTCTGTAGTAGATGGTGATGCTATCTACGCAGACGAATACATCAAGTAACTCGAAATGCAGATCCGGTATGCGCTCCAACGCAGTGCGCCAGTACGCCCCTACCTGAGTCTTCCCTTTTAGCGTTCCTGACGACTCACCGGTAAACGCAGTAATGAACGGGCTACTCAGCTCGACGTCATCAGCATAGTGAGATAGAACCCGATCAAGGTCGTGAGCGTTCCAAGCATCCACCCACTCCTTAGCAAAACTCCTCGCCCAATCTTGGCTTATCACGCAGGACTGCTCCCCAATGTCTTTGTATGGGCCCATGTTTGACATGACGCGTCGGTGTTGAGCGCGTGGTTAGGCCTCATCATGTTTGCGAGACCACAAGATAGGTGGCCAGGAGTAGGCCCAAGAGACCAACCGCAGCGGACAGCACAAGCGCAAACGCCCGATTGTAGGACGTTGGCAAATCGGCTTGCGGGAGTGTTGCAAGGTAGCGTCTGTGCTGCGCGGTGGCGACGAGGATGGCAATTGCGCCCACGACTACGAAGAGCACGCCGAGTACTGCGGAAGCTCCAAATGGGCCTAGTCCGAATCTGCCTAGAGGCTGTTGAGGCCGCTGTGATAGCAGGCGCAAAAATAGCCCAAAGCGGGCCACGACAAAGCCGAGCCCCATCACGGTGAGACCGGTGCGCAGCCAAGCGAGGAGGGTGCGCTCTGCGGCAAAGAAGATGCGCGGGTCGGACTGGTCATTTTGAGTTGGCATCAGCACCGTTCAACTCCGAGGAAGAATCCAAAATGCATCCTACTACCGTTGCTGTGGATCTGACAAAGAGCGTCTCAAACTGGCCGTTGCGGGGAGACCTACTCATGGTGGGCGCCGATTGCCGCGCTTGCGAAAGCCGATGAAAGCGCAAATGGCGAAGAACAAAGCCAAGCCCGAACAAACGACTGCCATGAGCCACTCGTGACCGGGAAGGTACTTCTTCGCTGGAGGAAGCCAACCGCTGAGAAACAGGCAGGCAATGAGCAGTACAAATAGCGCGAGCATCAGGCTTCGCCACGGCTGCGAGCTGAACGCATACACAACGGTTAGCAAGCGCATCGTAGCTCCTCTCGAGGCCTAACTTTGCTTATAACCGGCGCGCCAAAGGAGACGAAGCCGACTGTAGCGCGTCCGCTTGATAAGCGTTAGGCACACCCTTTCGCTACGGTGAGACTACGACGTACGGAAGAGATACAGCCGACAGACTCTGAATTGGCTCATCTGCGAAGAATACCTTGACCGAATAACCAGAAGAGGAACTCCAGCGCGCCTGGCTTAGTTGCCACTTGACTACGAATTCTCGCACTGTCTCGCGTGCTGCTTCGCGCTGAAAACTAACATAACTTGAGGAGGCGGCCCTCTTGGCTAACTCCGGTGTGATTGCCTTTTGTAAGGCATCCAGCTCAGCCGTTCCGGTAAAGAACGACCATCGCCCACTTGAAAAGCGCTCTAGTCGTGAGGTGTCAATTGCAACTGGTAGGCTAGGCTTTACCGCTGGTGCAACCACTATAAAGACCTTGTCCTTTACGGTGGCCTTCCATTCTGGCGCCA
>JBBRZF010000257.1:0-2489 GCA_038236965.1 Terriglobales bacterium
GTTCGCGGAACTTTTCTTTCGTTGCTCGGTGCCGTGATTCCTCGCATTGCAGCAACACTGAACTAAACTGGAAAACGGCACATGGCAAACAGCGCGATCAAACCCTACTTTATCGGCATCGCAGGTCCCTCTTGCGCGGGCAAGAGTTTTCTGTCGAAGCATATCGCGCAGGAACTGGATGCTGGACTGTTCCACTTGGACTCGTACTATTGCGAACTGACACATCTGAGCCTGGTGCAGCGCGCCCACTTCAATTTTGATTCACCGGAAGCTCTCGAGTCCGAACTGCTGATCGCACACGCCCACAACCTTGAGCACGGCGGGACGATCCAAAAGCCGGCATACGATTTCACCACGCATTCGCGCACTGCCGAGTCTGAAGAGTTGGCGCCTCGGCCTTTCATCATCATCGAAGGACTCTTCGCACTGCATTGGGAAGAACTGCGGCGGATCGAAGGAACCAAGGTGTACGTCGATCTGGGAGAAGATATCTGCCTGGAGAGACGCATCGAGCGCGACATTCGCGAGCGTGGACGCACGCGTGAAGCTGTGCTGCAGCAGTACCAGACCACCGTTCTGCCCATGGCGCGGCAATTCGTTCATCCCACACGAAAGTACGCCGACATTGTTGTAACCGGCGACGACGATATCAGCAACGAAGTGGACGCGGTGATGAAGCACATACGCGAGCACGCTGCGATGTCCGCTACCGTCGGGCAATAGTCACATCGGTAACGAGGCGTCGTGCGCTAAACTCAGCGCATGCGATCCTGCAGATTTACTGGTCTCTTCTTTTTTGCTGCGCTTACTTGTGTGCCTTTCCTCGCGCAAGATAAGCAGGTGAAACCGCTGCCTACGTCGAAGCAGTTGCTGCTTCCCGTGCCCGGTTCGCCGCAGAAGCTGAACAACTTTCCGCAGACCATTGCAATCTCTCCCGACGGACGTTATGCGGCGGTGTTGAACAACGGCCGCGGAACCGTCGCCTCCGGATTCCAGCAGTCCATAGCCATCCTCGACCTGACTAACGATAACCTGCAGGATTTTCCCGAGGCGCGACTCCATGCAAGATCGCACCAGACCTATTTTGTCGGGCTGGCGTTCAGCAGTCGCGGTGACGAACTCTACGCTTCCTTCGGTTCCATCACCGACGGCGCGGGTACAAAGACCGGCAATACGGGAAACGGCATCGCCGTTTACTCCTTCCACGATGGACGCCTCGAACCCGCACGATTCCTGAAGATACCGCTGCAGTCGTTGACCAAGGGTCGCCGTACATTGCCGGTTAATAGCTCGCTGCCTGCGGGGAATGCCTATCCAATGCCTGCGGGTCTGGCCGTTGTGTCCGCTCATTCCTCGACTAATGCAGGAGATGTTGACCAGATACTGGTGTCCGACAATTATGCGGACAACGCGCTGCTTCTCGATGCGAAGACGGGCTCGGTGTTGCACGCGTTCGATCTCTCCTTGAAAGGGAATGTGCCGCGGCTGTTCCCATTCGGTGCGGTCGTAGTGCCGAACTCCTCTGTCGCATACGTAAGCTTGTGGAACAGCGCGCGTGTGGCGGAGATCGATCTTGCGAAACGCACCATACGTCGGGTGATCAAGCTTGACCACGAAGGTCGTGGCGACTCATCGAGCGCTCATGCCTCTGCCATGACGCTGAGCCCGGATGCGAAGTACCTGTTTGTCGCGTTGGCGAATCGCGATCGCGTCGCTGCCGTGAGAGTGCGCGACGGAAAAGTAGTCGGCCGATTCACCACTGGAATCGCAAGATCTACGGCAGGGTCGGTTCCGAGCGCGGTGGCCGTGAGCGGAGATGGGAGATATCTCTTCGTTGCCGACGCTGCATTGAATGCGGTCGCCGTGTACAGGCTCGAATCGGAAATTCGCGGCGTCGTTTCGCCGACTGGTTTCGTTCCGACGGAGTGGTATCCGACGGCGTTGGGGGGGCGGGGGGGGGATTTGCTGGTGGTGAGCGGGAAGGGGACGGGGGCGGGGCCCAACAACGGGGCCGCGCAGAAGGACGGTGCCAGGAAGGCGTTCCCGTACGTCCTGACGCTGCAGCCGGGGTCGCTGGCGCGAGTGAGGATTGCCGACGTAGTGCGCGAGCTGGCGTCGCTGACGGCAGAGGTGCGGAGGAGCAACCGAATGGACGCGAGTCCGGCGCGCATACAGTTCCATCCGGAGGTTGTGCGCTCATGGCCGAAGGGCAAGGGCGGGCCAATACGACACGTCATCTACGTGATCAAGGAGAACCGGACGTACGACCAGTTGCTGGGCGACCTCGGCGTTGGAGATGGAGACGCGTCGCTGGCCCTCTTCGGACGCGCGGTTACTCCCAATCACCACAAGCTGGCATTGCAGTTCGGCGTGCTGGACAACTTCTACGACTCGGGGGAAGTGAGCGGCGTGGGTCACGTGTGGTCCACGGCTGCGACGACGAGCGACTACGACGAGCGCGTGCTGGCCTCGACCTACAAGGGAGAACA
>JBBRZF010000258.1:0-2440 GCA_038236965.1 Terriglobales bacterium
ACGACTCCCCCAGGCGGCGTTGCCTGGAGCGCGTTGATTGTGACGTTCAGGAGTGCTTGCTTTATCTGCTGCGCATCGCATTCGACGTCCGGAAAGTCATGTGGTACGTCGCGTTGCACTCGAATGCCACGCTGCTGAGCGCTGTGTGCCACCAGATCAACTGTCGCTTGGACGATAGTTTCAATTTGGACGGGGCGTATCCGTGGAGTGCGTGTGCGTGCGAAGTCCAGAAGATTCGTCAGGAGACCGTTGAGCCGCCTGGTTTCGGCTTTGATGATTCCTAAGAATTCGCGGCGCTTGCCTTCATTGGAGGTCCTCTCGCAGATATCGACAGCACCCTCGATGCTACCCAGCGGGTTCCGAATCTCATGAGCGAGACTTGCGGCCAGTTGACCGATGGCGGAAAGGCGATCGGCTTGCCGCAATTGCTCCACGCTACTTTCCAGCTGAGCGTATGTTGTTCTCAGTTCATCGGAGGTGGCTTGGAGCACCTGCCGGTGTTTTCGTTCCCGGTCTGCCAAGAGGCCAGTGAGAACTCCGGTCGCGACGAACACAACCATCTCCGCGTATTTCGAGTCCCTAAGTTGCGTGGAGGTCGTCCACGTGGCAAGAACGTGTGGCAGATAACAGAGGACGGCGCAAGCGGCCGATAACAGTCCGCCCCTGAACCCGAACGTGAGCGCTCCAAACACGATGGGCAGGTAGTACAGCCGTTCCAGGATTTCATGCGTCAGAAAGAGCGATGGAGGTGTTGCAAAGTGAGCCAGCGTGATGGCAAGCATCGCGCCGAAGATTCCCAGCGCGCGCTTCACTCGGTCTGCTCTCTTTTCAAACCGTACTTTTCCATTCGATAAATTAGGGTCTTGCGGCTGATCTGAAGGTATTGGGCAGCGCGTGTCTGATTCCAGTCGAACTTGACTAGAACTTGCAACAGCAGGTCTTTTTCCAGGCGTTCCAGACTAACTCCTTGAGGAGGTAGCGCCATGTGCAAAATGTCCAATGCTGGTCGAGGTTGGGTAAGAGCTTCAGGCAGGTCCTTCTCCGTAACTTCAACTCCCGACGACAGCACAACCAGTCGCTCGATCACGTTCTCTAGTTCTCGAATGTTACCGGGCCAGTGATATGCAGTGAAGTACGTGAGCAGAGCGGCTGGCAGCTTAACACCGGGAAGCAAGTGCTTCTCTTTCGCCCGGCCCAGAAAGTGCTGCACCAGTGCCGGAATGTCTTCGGTCCTCTCGCGAAGAGGAGGAAGCTCGATTGGCACGACATTCAGGCGGTAGAAGAGATCCTCTCGAAACCGCCCGGCCGCCACCATTGCTGGCAGATCGCGATGGGTAGCGGCGACAATCCGAGCATCCACCGGCAGGTTCGCGGTTGCGCCTACCTTAGTGATTTCGTGCTCCTGAAGCAAACGGAGGATTTTCACCTGTAGCGCCAGGGGGAGATCTCCTATCTCATCCAGGAAGACGGTCCCACCGTGCGCTTGCTCAATCTTGCCCTTCTTGTCGTGCGCGGCACCGGTAAACGCGCCTCTCACATGCCCGAATAACTCAGACTCCAGCAATTCTGCCGGAATAGCTCCACAGTTGATGGTGATAAAGGGTTCCGCGCTTCGGGCGCTGCCGCTGTGGATGCCCTCAGCAACGAGTTCCTTCCCGGTTCCCGTCTCCCCACTGATCAAGACGGTAACATCTGATTGGGCTGCGCGGGTGGCCTTTTCAAGGACACGGAGCAAAATCTTGGATTGCCCGATAACATTCTCGAAGCCGGCTTTTTCGTCGAGTGCGTGGCGCAACGATTGAGCTTCATCACGCAAGGACAGGTACTCCAGAGCCCGCCCCACAACTAAGCGCAGATTGTCAGGATTCGCGGGCTTGGTGATGTAATCGATTGCTCCGAGCCGCATTGCGTCCACCGCGCTATCCACGGTGCCGAAGGCCGTGATCAGCACGACGCCCGTTTCGGGATATTCTGAGCGAATCGTCCGTAGCAGATCGACCCCGGACATGCCTGGCATGCTGAGATCCGTGATGACCAAGTCCTGGGGCGTGCGTGCAAGAACGCCAAGTGCATCCTCGGCGTTCGCCGCCGTGGTCACCGTATAACCCTCATCCTCGAGTTGCACCTGCGTAACGCGGCGCAAATTCTGATCGTCGTCAACTACAAGAATGCGCCCAACATTCATTCGTGTACTCCAGCATTCCTTCACTCCACATTTCATCCTAGCAATCGGAGGTCCTGCACGCGACGTCGACGAGACGTCGACGTTGTGTATTTGCTGCGGTCTGACCGGCTATAGTGCCTCAAATGCGGCGCACTCAGCCCGAAATCCGGCACGGGCGCCCCCTCTAGCTCTATGCTCCGCTGATTTCTTTCTTTCTATTTGCGCAGGCGCGGGTAAACCATACGACGCTACAGCGGCTTTTGCGCTCCCATCAAC
>JBBRZF010000259.1:0-2427 GCA_038236965.1 Terriglobales bacterium
ACACGCAATCGTTGCTGGCGGCCACGCCGGAGTTGCGCGAGTAGAGTCTGTCGTGTTCTAGGCCATCGCTTTTTTGAATGCGAGTTGGAAGCGAGACATCTCTTCGCGGGTGCCGACGGTGATGCGTGTCCACGTGGGCATGACCGGCCACGCTCGTCCTATCATCACATTCTGCTGCGCCATGGCCTCTCGCACCGTCTTGGCTGGACGCTTCGTATCCAGCATGAAACAGTTGGACTGCGAAGGGATGTAGGTGTAGCCATTGCTGTCGAGCCACTGGAAAACTTCGCCGCGTATGGCGGCATTGATGCGCCTTCGATCCGGGATAAGCTGCGCGTCTTTCAGGCTTGCAGTGGCAGCCACGACGGCGGTGATGGGCATAAAGTTGCCACCGAAATTATCGAGCTTGTCCAACAGGTCGGGACGTCCGATGGCAAATCCGCAACGAATACCCGCCATGCCGTACAGCTTGGAGAAGGTGCGCAAGACGATGACGTCCTTGTCGGCCTTTACCAGATCGATGGCGGAGGGGGCATCGGAAAAATGCAGGTAGGCCTCATCGACGAGCACGACCGCACCCTACGGCTTGTTGGCAACTGCGTATTCGATGTCGGCGTGCGGGGTGAGAGTTCCGGTCGGATTGTTGGGATTGCAGATGTAGATGACCCCGGCATCGGGAGCCGAGGCCAGCATCTTGCGCACGTCGTGCGCGTAGTTTTTAGTGAGCGGCACGGAGACTACGCGCGCGCCCGAAACCTTGGACATGAACATTCCCGCTTCAAATCCAGGATCGGCGGTGACATAACTTCGCGTGGGGGAAGTGTGGGAGAGAACGGTGTAGTGCAGCGGCTCGGTGGAGCCGGCGTAGAGTCGGACATAATCCGGCTTGACTCCCTCTTGCTGCGCGAACAGGTCTACGAGTTCATTGCTCAGTTCGTCGCGGTAACGTCCACCTTCGGGCGTGATGGCGATGATGGCTTCGCGCGAAGCGGGGGAAGGGCCCAAAGGATTTTCGTTGGAATCGAGGAAGGTGGAGAGTTTGCGGTCGCGAACAGGACGCCGGGCGGCTGCGGCCAACATTGGTTCGGTTGCAAAGCGTAATCCCGCGAACGCCGCTGCCGCAGCGGCGGAAAGCTGCAAAAAAGACCTCCGGGACGAAACTCCTATGCTGGAATCCATGGCCAACCTCTTCCGTCCTGTCGCGTTGCGGTGCAGACAGGAGGGAAGGATTTTGACTGCAAGGATGGCGCGCGTCAAGTGAAGCAGGCGCACGCCGAGTAAGGTCTGTTACAATTCGCGCGAATCGGTCACGCTGCCACAGGAGCGCAATCATGAGCACGCCGGAAACTTCCCTTCCCCAGGGTGAAACGTCCACACCCCATCTTTCGGAAGGCGCACGGGTCATCAACACTTTTGTTGCGCCTACACAGACTTTTGAAGATATCCGCCACAACCAGAGCTGGTGGGTGCCGTGGGTCATCCTCTCCATCTTCTCGCTCGCCTTCTCGGTGACGATGATGAAGAAGATCGGGTGGGACCAGATCATGGAGAACGAGATCGCAAAGAGTCCCGCGCGAGCCGCACAGATGGAGAAGATGCCGCCGGAACAGCGCGAACGCATGCTGGCGATACAGGCCAAGACCAGCGAATACATCGCGTATGGCTATCCCGTTGTGATTCTGCTCGTGGCCTGTGTGACGGCGCTGGGGCTGATGGCGACCTTCAACTTTGGATTCGGGACGCAGTTCTCTTTCCAGAAGACACTGGCAATCGTTTTCTATTCATGGCTGCCAACGATATTCACTGCTCTGCTGGGAGTGATCACGATATTTGTGGGGCTCGATCCGGAAGGATTCAACGTTCGGAATCCGGTGGCGACGAATCCGGCGTACTTCATGAATCCGAACGAACATAAATTCCTATACGGAATGTTGACGATGGTGGATGTGATCGCTATCTGGATCATCTTCTTGATGGCCATCGGATTCTCGTCGAACAGCAAAGTGAAACGCGGGACGGCGTTCATCACGATCTTCGCGCTTTACTTCCTGGTGAAGTTGATTGGCTCGGGAATCACGGCCATGTTCTAGGCGCAATCAGAAGTTAGGAGCCCTGCTCGATGAGCGGGGCTTTTTTGCGCCAAAACTCTGTAACGGAAGCGAAGGACTCCCCCAGAAGCTTTCGCATGTGATGAAATGGACACGATGGCTTCGCTTCTGGAAGTAAAGAATCTGACGGTGCAGTTCCCGGGTTCGACGGGGCCGGTTGCAGCCGTGCACGATATCAATCTCACGATCGCTCGCGGCGAGGTGCTGGGAGTGGTGGGCGAATCGGGTTCGGGCAAATCCGTGACGTCGCTGGCCATCATGCGTCTGCTGGTTCCACAGGCGGTGACTTCAGGGACGATCCTGTTCGATGGACGCGGAC
>JBBRZF010000260.1:0-2318 GCA_038236965.1 Terriglobales bacterium
GATTAGTCAACCGCCAACAGCGGCGAATTGCATTGCAAACGGTGCAAATAGCGGGCTCTAGCTACTTTCCCACTTAAAATTCCAAAACGTGCCTCAGCCCGCGCAGGAGCTGGCGACGAGTTTTGTCTGGAACTGGCGACTTTTGGGGAACGTTGAAGTGGAACTGGAAGGGTGCTTCAGAAATCTGAATTGGGATTGGGGTGGGAAGGAAGTGTATTGGCCGGGGAGGGGATCTTACCGCGGGCGAGCTTGCTCGGCCAGGTGGGTACCGATATGAATGACGTTGTCGGCGATCACGCCGAATCCGACCCAGCGCGGGATGCCGTCCGGTCCTTTATAGAGTGATCGCCGCAGGCCGTGCCGGCGCTTGAGAACGCTGATTCGGCCTTCGCAGCCGGTGCGCCATTTCTGAAGCTTCTTGAACCAACGCTGCTTTTGCCGCTGTTTGCGAGCTGGGCTTTTGGTGTCATGGCTCGGAATCGATACGCGGCTTACTCCCATCTGCTCAGCCTTGAATTCGTTAGCGGCTGAAAAAAATCCGGGGTCCGCCGCTACCTGTTTCGGCGCGTGTCCGAACTGTTCAACATGTTGCTCCAGACATCCTTCGAGTAAAGTGGAGTCGGCCGGTCTCTGTTCGCACACCTGGTAATGCGTAACGATCTGGTTCTCCGCCTCTTGAATCAGGACCAGTTTGCCAAACTCGTTCGGCTTATTCGCCTTGCCCTTGCGGATCACCTCGGTATGCGTCTCAAATATGCTGAGCAGCTTTCCGTCGGCCTGAGTATTGCCGCGGAGCACCCGCTGGCGTGTCTGACGCAGCACCTGCTGGACTCGGGGAATCATTTCATCCAGTTGCTGCTTGGCCTTGTGCAGGACTGACAGATTGCCGCGCTTGACGCGCCCGGCGATCTCACTGGAAAACTTCTTGGCTTGCCCGGCCACCCGGCTGGTGATTTCCAACAGTTTGACGTAGGCGTTCTTCATCTTCTGCCGGCCTTGCTCCGTCTTGTTGCGGCTGGCGCGCGCAATCGCCAAAACCTTCAACTTGGCGGATCGGCTGCGGTCGCGCATCTGCGTACCAGCCTTGCCCGCCACGGCCGTGACTTTCTTCATGATGCGCGTCAGAACGCGCACGCCGTCGCCCAGTAAAGTGCTGTCGGTCGGATAATGGATGTCGGTCTCCACCACGGTCGTATCGACGCGCATCTTCCGACCCGTTGTGAGCTTGCTTTCCTGGGCGATCTCTACCACCCGCCGATGCAATTTCTCGATCACCTCCGGCCCCAGTTGACGCGCCAGATTTCCCATCGTCCGGTCATCCGGAACCTTTTCGCCGCCGATCCGCGTGAACTCGCGATAGACCAGGTTGGCGCGCACTTCCCGCGACAGCGTTTCGTAACTCCAGTCGCGCACGTGCTTCAACAACAGCATGCGGAGCACGACATCGGCCGGCGTCGCCTTGCGGCCACGAGTCTTACTCTTTTTACAGCGTTTGGCCAATTCCTGCTGGATGATAAGCAGCAGGGCATCATCATCCAGTGCCTCATCGGCGTGTCGCATCCAGGGTTCCCAGAGATCCTCCACCGCCTCAGCGATGAAGCCGTCGGCAAAATTTCGCTGCAGGCGCCGGGCGGCAATCACGATGCGCGCTCCTGATCTTTGGACGCCTGGCGGTCCAGGAGCAACAGGAACTGATTCAGCTCGCTGATGGCTTCCAGGGTCTCTTTGCAAACATGATAGCGTTCGACCGCCTTACGAACCTGCGGAACCTGCTCGGGACGCAGGCTCACCTGACGAGTTTTTCCGCCGGGATAACCAACCGTAAGAACCCAAAGCGGATGGCCCTCGCCACGAGCGCATTTCTGACATCCCGAGGAGTGATGGATAGTGCGCTGGAGCAGCGAGCCTCGCAGGACGCCAATCGCAGGGGATAGTTGGGCTGCGAGTTTTTCCCGTTTGCGGATGGCCTGCTCTCGTGTCATCAGTAATGATGATACAAGACTCACGGAACCGAGTCAATACATTTCTAGAGCAAATGTTTAATGACTCCCGTGCATCCGCATCCGTTCGATGCTCTCTCGAAAAGAGGGGAGCGCTCGATTCAGCAAACAGCCACCCACCGCGGCTCTGAAAACACGGAGCATGCGTGCGGAATTTTAAGTGGGAAAGTAGCTAGGCGCTCTCTTCTTCGGCAGGCTTTTTGTACTTTGGTTTTTTCCGGCTCGATTCCGGCTGTATGGGCCGGGAAGCAGGCACGGTGCCGACTCTCTCTCTCGCCAGCTTGCGAACTTCCTTCTTCATGTCGAATTTCTTCTTGC
>JBBRZF010000261.1:0-2207 GCA_038236965.1 Terriglobales bacterium
AGCATCGCTG
Organism: Terriglobales bacterium; assembly: GCA_038236965.1. GTDB lineage: Bacteria > Acidobacteriota > Terriglobia > Terriglobales > Acidobacteriaceae > JBBRZF01. The sequence goes on from JBBRZF010000261.1 coordinate 11, forward strand.
GCTCGCATACAGTCGATGACGAGCGAAGTGAATAACCGCGTGACCACCCTGCGTGCGCAGTTGCAGGCTGCGGTGGCGGAGAAGGCGCAACGCGAGCAGGAAAACGAACGCATCGCGGTACAACTTACCGAGTGGGCGGCGGAGCGCGAAGTTGCGCAGGCCCGCGAGACGGAGTTGGTGGCCGAGACGGAACAGATTCGGACGCGGCTGGCCGAGATAGAAGAAGAGTTGAAGGCTGCGCGTTCTCTGCTGGACCAGGCGAGAGACCGTCGCGGAGAGCTTTCGGCGGCGGCGGCGAAGTTGCAATCGGACATGGAACATATGGCCGAGACCTGCATCCAGGAACTGAACACGACTCGCGACGAGCTGATGGCAGATGAATCGCTGGCGCGGATGTCGGGCGAGGAACTGGTTGCGGAAGACGCGGCTTATCGCGAGATGCGCACGCGGCTGGACAACATGGGTCCGGTGAACATGATGGCGCTGGAAGAGTACAAGGAAACGGCGCAGCGTCACGAATTCCTGGAGACGCAGCGCAAGGACCTGCTGGATGCCATTGAGAACACGCACAACACGATCAAGGAAATCGATGCCACGTGCCGCGAGAAGTTCGAACACGCGTTCCACATCATCAACGAGACTTTCCAGCACACCTTCCGCAAGCTGTTCGGTGGAGGCCAGGGCTACATGAAGCTGACGGACACGGAGAACTCGGCGGAGAGCGGCATCGACATCGTGGCTTCGCCTCCGGGCAAAAAGCTGCAGAACGTGCTGCTGCTTTCGGGCGGAGAGAAGGCGCTGACGGCAGTAGCACTGCTGGTCTCCATTTTCCAATTCGCTCCGGCACCCTTCTGCATCCTGGACGAAGTGGACGCTCCGCTGGATGAGACGAACGTTGGTCGCTTCACGGAACTGGTGCGTGAGATGAGCACGAATACGCAGTTCATCCTGATAACGCACAGCAAGAAGACGATGTCGATCTCTCCGGTAATGTATGGGGTTACGATGCAGGAGCCGGGCGTATCGAAGATCGTAAGCGTGCGGTTCGGCGACACGGAACGCGCGTCGCTGAAATCTGCTACAGCGTAAGGGCTAGTAGTGAGTAGAGAGTGGAGAGTAGTGAGTGGGTCACCTGAGGGTGGCCCATTTCATTGCGAATCTACTCATTGCGAATTGCGAATCGGGGAATGTGAAAGGCAAGGGCAAAATCCAAAACGAAGACACGAAGACACGAAGAAAAACCAGGATGGAAGCGTTCGTTGGTGAGGAGAGTCTGCTTGGGAAAACATTAGACCATCTTGATCAAGGTGATCAGGAGAAACGCAGAAGAGGGTTGCCTGGATGGCAGCCTTGCAGGCTTGCGTCCGAGACAACGCTGAGTGCGCAGGAGTGGTGCGCCGATACAACTCGTCCTCCCGTACCTCGCATGGTTCCCCTGTTTCTTCGGGTATTGTCCGGTTTCTTGGGGTGTTTTACAGTCGCGAGTAGGTTAGGTGAGGTCCAAGATGGCCATGGAAAGTACGACTCTCAAGGTTGGAGATGCCGCGCCCGGTTTCGAATTGCCGGCGGCAAATGGATTGAAGGTCACGCTGGGACAGTACCTCGCGCAAGGGTCGCTGGCGGTGGAATTCCTGCGCGGCACCTGGTGACCAAACTGCGCGAAGCGCATGGCTCAGTTGGAGCCATATCGAGAAGAGATAGAAAAGGCGAGCGCGAACCTGGCGTACGTGGCGGCGGAAAAACGCGATGGGATGTTCAAGCCGCTGGACTACCTGGCGAAACATCCGATCTCATTCCCTTTTCTGTTCGACGAGGACCGTCGGGTAACGAAGAGTTACGGTGTGTATCAGCAACTGGGAGTGGATGCGATCAACATTGCGCGTCCGGCAACTTTTGTGATCGATAGAAAAGGAATCATTCGTTATGTGTTTGTGGGGATGACGCAAGCGAGTCGTGCACCGATGGAAGAAGTATTGGCGGCGTTGAAGGCGGCAAACAGTTCTGAAGGAGACGCAAGATGAAGAAGACACTGGCAGTGATGGCCTGCGCGCTGGCATTGGTGGGCAGCGCGGTTTCGCAACGCAGTTCGTCGAAGAAGCCGAGCGGCGCGGTGCGGGAAGATGCGACTGACTCGCGCAGCAAACCGGCATTCACCTTGCAGGACGACACGGCGACGGTGAAGAATCCGGCGTACGCC
>JBBRZF010000262.1:0-1913 GCA_038236965.1 Terriglobales bacterium
ACGGCGGCCCGCTGATCCATAACGGCTGGGAAGATGAGCAACGATCCTTCGACTCCACCTGCCGGAACTTCTACCGCTTCCTCACTCAACCTGAGCGCTGAACCCCGCTACTCACCCACAGATTCCCCTGACGAGCCAAATCTTTAGACGAGGAAGTCGGCTCGCCAGATTGCCGTACGCATCGCGAAACCGCTGGATGTTTTGGCGTAGCGGCTCATTGTAAACCGTGCTCACCGCGTCGGTTGATTTGCGCAAGTCGAGCAAATCCTCAGCGCTTGCGTGGAACTTGTCCATCGCTGACTCGCTAAAAGTGGCGGCTGTCTTCGCCTGGATAGTAACGAGTTCGATCTCGATATTCTTGCGGCGCGTGGAGAAATCGAAGTCTTCAGTTAGCAGTTCACCATTAACAAAGACGTAAACAGCGTCAATGCCTCCATCGCCACCACTGTCTACAATACCCGATGCGATTTCATCGTATTAGAGATCGGAGTCCTTTAGAACCTGGTTAATCGCGAACAACTCGAACAATTCCGAAGGCGATAGGGACGGGCTCTCCGCCGCCCGTGTCTGTTCAAGGATTTTGTCAAGCAGGACCAGATCGTTTGCGCTCAATGTAGCTCCATTGTACGTTTACCACTTCAGCATCGGTGTGTGTTGCTTCACAACATATGCTACTTCGACCCGCATTTGTAAGCGCACATCACGCACCCAATACTACAAGCGTCGCATCAAGGCCGCCCTAGCAACAAACGCGCAGATGTTGCGCCGTTCGAGCGCAAGCGCCCGCCACGCCGCATTTCTGGCGCCAGCGTGCTCTGGACGCGTCTGGCGGTGTCGTGCAGACTGCAGGAATGGCTAACAAGAAAAGTAAGCTCACTCCCAAAACCATCCTGAAACTGCCGGATCTCGAACAGTCGAAATCCGCCGTCCTCAACAGCCTGACCTCCCGCAGTTCTCAACGATCCTACGATCACGCGATTCGTGAATTTATCGACTGGTACTGCTCCGAACCGCGCCTTGCGTTCAACAAGACGGTGGTGACACGCTACCGGATCAATCTCGAACAAGCCAAGTATGCTTCGTCCACGATCAACCTGCGCCTTGCCGCGATTCGGCGATTGGCGTACGAAGCCGCCGACTGCGGCCTTCTGAGCCCCGATCTTGCGGCGGGGATCCGGCGGGTCGAGGGCGTAAAGAAGCATGGCATGCGCATCGGGGATTGGTTGACGGCGGACCAGGGGAAGCGACTGCTCACAGCGTTCGGTGGTGAGGGCCCACGTTCCAACCGGGACTATGCAATGATCGCGGTTCTGCTCGGTTGTGGCCTCCGGAGAGCGGAGGTAGCTGGGCTAACCGTCGAAGACCTCCAACAGCGAGAAGAGCACTGGGTCATCGCTGACCTTGTTGGCAAGAGTGGTCACGTTCGAACGGTGCCAGTCCCGACCTGGGTCAAGCTTGCGGTCGACACTTGGTTGACCGCTGCAGGCATCACCTCTGGCCCGGTGTTTCGGGCGATCAACAAGGCCCACCGGATCGCGAGAAGTGGCTTCAGCCCGAAGGTCATCTGGGGCGTCGTAAAGGCCGGGTCCACGAAATGTGGTCTGGATCGCGTTGCGCCGCACGATCTCCGGCGCACCTGCGCCCGATTGTGCCACGAGGCAGGCGGAGAGCTTGAGCAAATTCAGTTCTTGCTCGGACATGTAAGCGTTCAAACCACGGAGCGATATTTAGCCTGACTTTCGCACTCGAGAGGCATTTTGCCCGTCCGGTGCCAGTTAACCCAAGTGCCTGCAACGCGGGATCTCGGAAAACCTCAGAGTGAAGACCTACCCTCTTCCATAACGTAAAAGATTCTGGCATTCTGCTGGTACCTTGTTCCTACGCAGCACAAACCGGAAGAAAGACGGCAAGGA
>JBBRZF010000263.1:0-1891 GCA_038236965.1 Terriglobales bacterium
GCCTCTTGCAGGCGAGGGTGACCATCCCCGCATAAGAACTACTTCTTTAACCCCTCTATTCCCTAGGCTTTACGAAGGTTTCGCGGTACAACAGTAATTCGGCTGTATTCCAGTCGAATTCGAGTAGTACGAAACACTCGCCGTGGCGGCCGGCCGCGGGCTACGAGGAAACTCCGGCAAGGGGAGTTAACTGAAATGGACAATTGCGAAAACGAAGCCATTTTACCGGAATGCGTGGAAGTTGAACTGAACTGTGAGGACTGCGTGCGATCGTCGGCAGGCACCATCGCTATGTTCTGTGGAAGCCTGGGAGCGGACGGCATCGGTGTCGCCTTCCGCCTGATGTATCATCGGGTGGAATGCCAGTCAATGCATTCTGCCTTTCATTTCCACTACATACAAGCCGCTCAGCCGAATGCCGCCACGGTTTTGCCGGTAATTGCGTAAAGTATGAAACGTGTGTATCGGTTCGCACGTAAATTATTATGAGGAGAAAACTCTCATGTTACGTTGGGGGCAAACCGGCCTGACATCAACAAATCCAACTTTTCAGGCGCAAGCGACAGGCTATCACCTGACCAAGAAGGAAACTGAACTTTTGAACGTGCTGCGCGACCATTCTGGCCAGTGCCTTTCCAGGGAGTTCTTGCTTCGTACGATCTGGGGCTATGGACCAGGCGTGCGGACCAGAACCTTGGATGTCCACATCCAGCGGCTGCGCAGGAAAATGCAGGAGTTAGGCATCACGGGACAGATCCAGACGATTCTCGGCTGCGGCTATTGCTGGCAGGCGGTTGCGAATCAGATGGGCACTTATAACGCGGCCTAACAGCATTACCGTTTACTTAAGGTGCTCTCACCAGACCGAGAGACCGCTCACTGACGTGCGCGGCTCGGAAGAGCAACAACCTACCGAGCCGCGCGCGTGAGCAAGCGGCCTTAAGTGAACGGTATTGGGCTTAACAGCACTTGGCCCGCGCGTACTTGGCGCGCATCCGCTCATCTGAGAAGCGCTGCCATTCCGAGCGGGAGTGTGGACGCTGGTGCGCGGCGAGGTGTCGCGCATACGCGTTTTCGTCGCCGATTTCACGGAGCAGACTCAGGATAATCCTTCCGAAAGCTCGCAGTCTGTTCATACTTCCTCCGCTTTCAAGTGCGAAAGAACAAAGGGCGTCTCGAAGGTGTGCGAGTCTCGCGTGCCCTTCAGCAGGCCGATCCAAAGCCGGATCGAATCGATAAGGATTGTCGAAACCAGCACCAGAAAGACGCCGCAGACCACTGCATCCAGCCGGTTATTGAAGATTAGGGTTTGTATTTCGGCGGTTTTCGCGGCAGCTATCTTGCCCGCCGCGAGCGCAGCTTCCATCTGATTGGCCGCCGACAGAAATCCAATACGCGGGGCGGGATCGAAGATCTTCTGATAAGCCGCCGTAAACGTAACGGCAACCAGCCACGCCAGCGGTGTGCAGGTGATCCATAAATATTTCGCACCGTGGATCTTGACCAGGATCGTGGTGCCGACGCACAGCGCGATGATGGCGAGCAACTGATTCGCGATGCCGAACAGCGGCCACAATGAGTTGATCCCGCCCAACGGGTCGATCACCCCCTGATAGAGGAAGTACCCCCACGCCATCACAATCGCCGCGCTGGATCCGATTACGCCCGGCATCCAACTGGTCCTGCCAAGTGGCTTGTAGACGTGGCCCAACAGATCCTGCAGCATGAACCGGCCGACGCGCGTGCCTGCGTCGATCACGGTCAATATGAACAGCGCCTCGAACATGATGGCGAAGTGATACCAGAAGCCGAGGATCGCATCTCCTCCGAGACCTTTCGAGAAAATGTGAGCCATCCCCAACGCCAGCGAAGGCGCGCCGCCGGTGCGATA